>JAJZJL010000079.1 GCA_021810145.1 Planctomycetota bacterium
CAAAGCCATGTGTCGCGGCGAGCCACCGGAATTATTTCTGGTCAATTCGATAATAGCGCCCATGCTTCTGGCCAGTTTACCCGGGTTGCCAACGCGGCGCACCATATTGTCCTGCGCGATCAGGCCGGTGGTCTGCCAGATATGCGGGATCTGGCCGTTGAAGGATACATACACCTCGGACCAGCCGGTTTTGACGGCGGGGCGATATCGGTGCCACACATCGGGAAGCAGCAGAAGAGCTGTTCCGGCTTTAATTTCCATACGGCCCGTTGCGTGCGATTCAAATTCCCCGCGTCCGGAATAGATGTACACCAACTGATATTCCGGCAGCACGCGTCCGGTATCCCACGAGAACAAATACATGCGCGGATGCGTGGCGTGCGGATAGGCCTCAAAGGGCTTGTACTGCTCGCTGCCGGCACCGGTAAGGTATAAGCCGGTGTCCATGGCGGCATCATCAACAGGGTAATACGTATGGCGATGGATGTCATTTTTCATGAATTGCCTTTTCCGTGTGGCCATTAAGACGATTGATTATAAAGAGTTTGAATCAAAAAGAGTATGTCACAAAATCGATAGTCTTTTCTGTTGACGTGGCTTGGAATATCGTTAGCATACCCGAGTGTAAAAAGGCGGACTGCTGGTTCGGTACCCGTGTAATGGGCCGATCGACACGCGGGCGTCGGGTGCATGACCTTGATGCGTGATATTTCTCCCGGATTATAAACGGCGAATATCATTGATCCCGATCACTTGCACCGTTGGTTCGGATATCTTTTCTGGCGGCAGGATGCACAGGATGCAATAGCTCGTCGAGGCTCTTGCCGCTGATGTTTCATCGCGTTGTTTTTTGGGAAAACCTGCGGAGGCTTTTGTGAGTGCTGGCACAGGGACGAATTGGTTTGCGGCCGTGGCGCTGCATTGGACGGGTGGTCTGGCTTCCGCCAGCTTTTATCTCCCGTTTCGCGGCGTTAAACGCTGGAGCTGGGAAACCTACTGGCTGGTGGGCGGATTTTTCAGTTGGATCATAGCGCCTCTGGCTTTTTCCTATTTTCTGGTGCCGAATTTCTGGCATGCCATTGAATCCGCCAGTGCTTCAACACTGTTCTGGACTTACTTTTTCGGGGTATTGTGGGGCCTTGGCGGCCTGACCTTTGGTCTGACCATGCGCTACCTCGGTATTGGTCTGGGTATGGCGATTGCTTTAAGCTACTGCGCCGCTTTCGGCACACTGATGGTGCCGATATACAATGGAACATTCATCGATCTGCTCACGCATCCGTATGGTCAGGTTATTCTTCTTGGCGTTCTGGTTTGTCTGGCCGGTATCGCCGTCAGCGGAATGGCCGGCATGTCCAAGGAGCGGGAACTTCCCGAAGAGCAAAAGCAAAAGGTGGTAAAGGAATTTAATTTCAAAAAAGGGATTATGGTGGCGACTTTCTCCGGCATTATGAGCGCGTGCTTTAATTTCGGACTTACCGCCGCTAATCCCATTAAAAATTCAACCAAAGTCCTTCTGTCGACTCATCATGCCAGTAATATCTGGAACGGATTGCCATCACTGGTCGTGCTGCTGTGGGGCGGATTTACAACGAACTTCATCTGGTGCCTGATCCTGCATCTGAAAAATCGCAGTGGTCGGCAATATCTGGCCACGACATCCGCGCCGGATGAAAATCGTGTTGTTACAGCCCTGGAAGGTCCGGGATATTCCCAGCCGGTTGAAAATATCGAATTGCCCGGCAATCATGTGCCTCTGCTGAATAATTACACGCTCTCCGCCATTGCCGGCGTAACCTGGTACCTGCAGTTTTTCTTCTATACCATGGGGCAGACGAAAATGCCCGAAGCGGGAAAGTTCTCCGGCTGGACCCTGCACATGGCCAGCATCATTATTTTCGCCACGCTCTGGGGTGTTATTCTCCATGAATGGAAAGGTACCAGCAAAAAGACCCATGCCCTGATCACCGGTGGCATCATCGTGTTGGTGATGTCAACAATTGTTGTCGGTGTGGGCAATTACCTTAAAAAGCAGTCGCCGGCAAAAGCGGGCAAACCGTCCGCCGCACTGGTTGCTCCCCATCGCGCCGCATGAAGCTGTTTTTCGCCGTTGCCTTAGCGCTGGTACAGCGGCAAATAATGATAAGGCACACATAGCGCCAGAATGGCCATGGCCGTTGCGTAAGCTTTTGAACCCTGCTGCTCAATGCCATCGGTTGGCGTCCAGGAACCATCGGCATTCTGCAGTTGGATGAGTTCATGGCGAATGGGGCGGTAAATCTGCCGGTAATATTTTCCGCCCAGTTGATTCGCCGCCTGACTGCAATAATAGACCGCATAGAAATAAAAATTTTCCTTCGGAGACAGGGGATGATTTAACAGGAAATCTCCACCGGCTATGGCCTGCGGCGAATTTCTCTGCCCCATGAGTTCCAATGCCAGAATTCCCGTACCGGTGCGGGCTCGCCCCGGAGGACCGCCCGGCTGGTAGGCAAAGCCGCCATTGACATTCGCGTCGCGCACCACAAATGCGATGCCGTTTTTTATCGCCTCTTCCGGTATGGCCGCTCCGCAGTCCGCCGCGCCACGCAGTGCCATGAGTTGCCAGCCGGTGCAGGAAATATCCGCGTCCGCCGCACTGGGCTGATAGCGCCATCCGCCGGCAAAGGTGCCGCGGGTGTTTTTCTGGGCTGCCAGAATAAGCCCCACCGCCTTGGACAGTACCTTTCCAATTCGCTTGCGCAGGGTCGGATTGGCCACGCCGTAGGCTTCTGAAAGCATCACGGTGGAAATGCCCTGATCGTACATGGTGCCGCCCGGAACGGTAATGTAGCCATTGGGAAGCTGATGATTCAGCACCCAGTTAATTCCCTGATCAATAACCGTATGGTGCGGTCCGGTTCCCGGTGTGTATCCGCGCGCCAGAAAGGCCATCACCGCCAGTGAGGTTACCGCGGGGCGGTCGTTGGCATTGCAGGGAAATGTTCCGTTGGTTTTCTGATGCGCGGTAAGCCAATGCAAACCATGAGCGATGGCACTTTTTACATAAATTGCAATGGGTTGCTGAGCATGGACTTCAGGCACACGGGCGCTTGTCAGGATGAAGATCAGACCCGCGGCCGCCAGAGGCCGTCCCGCCTTCCGCACAATCAACTGACCGAGCCGGAATGCGAGTATGAAATTCACGCCCGGCCGGTCATTGTACAAATGGCACTTCGCCGCTGTGCGTTGGATTATTCTGTTTAATGAGTGTTTCATAAGTCCTGTCTGTGTCTTTAAGCCGCAGGATATCAATGTGCCCGCATTTCCGAAAGTCGAATGTAGTAGTCGCGTACCATCCGCTTGTAGCCCGATGGAATATCCTGGCGGGCGGTATTGAGCAGTTGCCGCCGGGCCAGGGGGCCTAAATTACTCCACTGCGAGGGACTGATTCCCATGGCCAGAACCGGTTTGGGCGGCGCACCAGTCGGGCCGCCGGGACCTGTTGATCCAGTCGGGTTGTCGCTGTTGCCCTGGCCCGGTGCGGCCGGTGTGCCCGGCGCGCCCGCTTGACCGGTACGCTGTCCCATCGCCAATTGTGTTCCGCCGCCGTTGCCTGACTCCGAAAGCCCTTGTCCTCCCGGCGTACCCTGTGTGTTCATGCTTTGGCCCGCAGCCCCCAGCGATTGGGCCGCCTGCTGTGCGGCCTGTTGATTTCCCTGTCCCGCCTGCTGCTGGGCCTGCATGGCATTCTGCACCTGCTGCGCTGCGGACATAATGCGCTGATACCTGCTTTGTCCGGTTTGAGCCTGTTGCCGGCTGTTTTCACCCTGATTTCCGGCGGCGTGTTTGCCGCTCGATGCGCTGTTCGTTGACGCCTGTTGCTTCTGGCGTTGAATCTGTCCGGCGATCATGTCCTTATATTGCGGCACGTTCCGCATTTCCGGCGAATGCAGGGCACCATTTAAATCATCCATCGCTATTTGCAGATGTTGCAGGGCGGACTGCTGATGTTCCTGGGCTGCCGTGTTATTGATCCTGGAAAGCGCTTTGGCCGAGGCAAGCTGTTCCCGGCTTCCCGATTGCATCTGCCGCCGCGCCTGTGCCATATCCGAATTCAAATCCGGGGCGCCGGCATGGGTTTGCTTTTCCAGTTCCCCGGCCAATGCCGTGGCCTGTTTAATTTCCCGGGCAATCTGTCGGGCTTTTTGCGCTTCCTGCGCAGGGTTTTGCGGCGGTGCGGATTTCCGGCCCATCAGCTTGCGCGTCTGGGCAGCCAGTTGATCCTGCTGCTGCGCCAGTTGTGCGGCCTGTGCGGCCAGTTGCCGCAGCTGTCCCGGATTATTGGTCGGAGAACCTGTAGCCGCCAACTGTTGCCGGACCGCCTGATTCATTAACTGCCCGGCGCGTTGCAAAAAGGTATTTGCCTTTCCCGCGTTCTGATCCGCCGCCGCCCGCATGGCCGCCTGCGCCTGGGTCATGGCTGAATTCAGGGCGGTGGCTTCCGCGGTGGTCGGGGCTTCATTAAGCATTTTCTGGGCCAGTTTATTCATCGCCGCCGCCGCGTGCTGCAAGGCGTTGGCCTGCTGCGCGGCTGTGGCATTGGTGGCGGGATTCGCGGACTGACTGATTTTCGCTAACTTTTGCACATTGGCCATCGCCGTTTCGTGCGCCTGGCGTTGCCTGGCAGTGGGAGGTTCCGCCGCCTTGTTCAAATCTTCGGCGGCCTGCCGAAGGCCATTGGATATGCCGTGCTGACCTTCCAGCGCGGCCTGTGCCGCATGTTGTCGCAAGTTGCTGACCACGGAATTCATGACCGGATTATTCGGCAGGTCGGGCTGTTGCCGCCCGACGGCTTTCGTGGAAGATTCAAGATTTTGAATTTGCGTGTTAAGTTTCTGCTGTTGGCTGGCCAGCGCTGTGAGCTGCTGCCGGGCCGACTGCGCCCGCAGTTGCTGCTGCAGCGCCCCGTTGGCTTGCTGCTGGGCCGCGATGATTTTTTCCACTTTGTTTTTCAAACTCGCCACGGTGGGTTGTACCTTCGCGGCCACCGGCGTTTGCAGTGATTTATGCTGCTGCAGCAGGCGGGTGAGTTGTCGGTGCAGTGCCTGCTGCTGCCGCTTGACGGCAGGCGAATCCGGCTGCCGGGCCATTTTTTTCGCCAAGGTGCGTTGTTCCTGAGCCAGGGTTTTCAGGCTGTCCGCGAGTTGTTGTTGACCCGCCTGCCGGGCCATTTGGCGCTGAAGTTTGCCCAGTTTCTGCTGTGCCTGCCGCAGATTACTTTGGGCTTGCGCCAGATTGTCATTGCGCTGTGCCGCCTGATGAGAATTGGCAAAGCTCGCGGCGGCAATCTGATCGGCGGCTTTGGGCAAAGTGTGTTCGGAGACACTGGCGGCCTTGCTCGCGTTGCTCGAAAAGGCTGAATTTTGTGCGGCTTTAGCCGCCGCCTTCAAATTATCAACGCTTTGCGCAAGATTCTGCTGTACCTGATCGGCCATGCGCCGCTGATAGGCTGAAAAGCGTCGATTTCCGGGTGTATGCTGCAAATTGCTTACGCGCTGCTGATCCAGCCGGATGCTGTTTTGTGCTTGTGCAATGGTCTTTTTGAGTTCCTGATAGGCCGCCATATCGCGCCGCTGCTGATAACTTTTCAGTAAATGGCGATCGATCAGCAACTCATGCAGGGCGGTACGGGTTTTCTGGTGCGCCGGTTGACAGTTATCAATTGCTTCGAGTCGATAAAACAGAACATTGGCATGGGGTCGATCAGCGGTTGTAAGTTGATCAGCCACCGATAGATTCCAGGTTTGCCGGACCTGCCGCGGGTTTTTCGTTCCCAGATCAATTCGATAGTGCATCGGCAAACTGTGCCCGACGGTGACAACGGCCTGCACGTTGGATAGCCCGTACGCATCGGACGCGTGAAACAGGATGGGAATGATATCGTCCGCCCGCGCGCGCAGACGCCGGGCCGGTTGGATGATATGAATGACCGGCGGCTGATCCGGTATGGCAATGATGGGCCACAGGTGGTTGTCGCTGTTTTTGATTCCCCGCTTATTAAGTAAGTCAATGCGGTAGCTGGTGCTGTACTGAACCGGAAAAGTCGCCTGATATTCCAGTCCGGTCAGCCGGGTAAGAGGCAACGGTTGCAGTACGCCCGCCACCGGTGTGCCCATGGCCACAAAACTCTTTGTTGACAGCGGCTCGGAAGCATGGACGACCAGTTGCATCTGTGTGCCGACGATCGCTTTGATTGATCCGTCCTTTCCGGTCACGTTGCGGGGCGGCAGAGCGGTGTATGAAGGGAAGGTGTATCGGAGTTCCAATTCAGAGATCCGCGGCCGGGCGATAACGTTGGCGGTGTACCACATGGATTGGGCGTTGCCGGTCTGAAGTTGATACCGGAATGTTCCCGCGATATCGCTGAGTTTTGCGCGAAAGACATCCGGACCGATATGTGTCATGGCGATCAGCCGTTGCATACCGGCGGTATTGGATATGTCCAGGGTCATGGATCGTATCGGCTTGCCGCCCAGCGGCGGTTTTGCCTGGCCGATAATTTCCAGCTCCGCCCCCTGGCCCAACGTGACATTTCCCGGCGTTACATGTATCGATATGCTCGAACCCACCGGGGCGCTCCACGGCGCAAAAATCCGCCGCACACCCGTGGTCAGGGTCTGCGGAAAAAGCGGCCACAAAATCAGCCAGGCCAGAACAGCCGGGGCGCAGTAAGCTGCCCATCGGATCATGTTTTTTGCGGATAGAACGGTATCGACGTTGATCCGCTGGGTGTGTTCCTGAGCCTGCTTAATGACGTGGCGAACCATTTCCGGCGAGGCGTGTTGAACCGGTGGGGGGCTTTGCGAGAATTCAACGGCGCTGATGATCCGCTCTTCATGCTCCGGCTCGCATTTTTCCACCATCCCCGCCGCCGATTCCAGATTCACTTCGCTCAGCGCCGGGCGCAGCAGCCGGACGGTGGTGGCGATCATGCCACACCACGCCGCCAGCGCAATAAGCCAGCGTAGCGCCAGCGGCATCATTGGTGAGCTACCCAGCAGCAATACCACCATCAGGGATATCAGCAGGCTGATCAGGATGGCTTTGAGCAGGGCGCAGGATATTTGCAGTCGCCGATGCCGTCTGGCTACTTGAGACAGCGACTCGGCGATATCCATCGGCAGGGTACTGGCGGTGTCCAAACTGGCGCAATGCAAATTTTCCGGCATGGTCAAACCTCGCCAACGACCGAAGAAGGTCAAGGCCATCTTCCGTTCCTTCCCTATTGTACCGATTGCCGGCGTAAATTGGCATCCATTCGCCGCTTGCTATCCATCGCAAAGCGCATGACAATACCAACAGACCCTTCGGCCGCTTGGCGCTATTGCGTATTGGAGGCTGGTTATGCCGCGATGTCCTGGTTGTTTTGTCATGCTGACCATGAGCAGTTATGGTGGCGTGAACGTCAAAACGTGCAACAGTTGCTTCGGCACATGGATTTCACGTGTGAGTCTTATGCACATCGTGCGCGGCGTGGAACCGCCGGATCCGGGTCCCGATACGCCGTCATTGAAAGATCTGGCGGCTCTGGTGATTGAAGGACATAACAAACGGCCGTTTTCCTGTCCGGAATGTCGTCAGCAGATGACCATGGATCGCCTGCATCCGATGATACCCATAGATATGCAATTTTGCGGAAAATGTTCTTACGTCTGGCTTGATGTGGGCAAACTGGCCATGACTCAGCGCTTGTATCATGAATTGACCAGCAGTACCGATCCGAAAATTGTCGAAATTCGTGAACGCTACGCCCTGGCCAGCCTGGGAATGGAAATACAGAAAGAGCGTATTCAGGCGATTGGCAGTTCCACACTTGCCGGTATGGGCCGCGCGGCAGGCTTTCCGTTGTCCTACGGTCCCGGTGGCGGATTTGACCTAAATGTGCTCGTGGGAATGCTTGACTTTTAACTGTATGGTGCGGGTGGGTAGATGAAATTTGCGGTTATCGGAATTAACCATGGACATATCTATGGACAAGTTGAGGGGCTGTTAACAGTACCGGGCAGTCAGTGCGCCGGTGTTGCGGTCGATCAGCCGCATCTGCTGGAGGAATTTTCCCGCCGGTTCCCGCAGATTCCCATTCGAACCAGAGAATCCATTCTCAACGATGCCACGGTGGATCTGATCGCCTCCGCCTCGATTAATTCCGATCGCGGCCCTCTGGCCGTGGAGGTGCTGTCGCGCGGCAAACATTTTTTTGTCGATAAGCCGCCCTTGACGGATCTGGCCCAATTGGAGCCGCTGCGCCGGGCAATTGCGACGAGCGGCAAACTTTTTTTTGTGTACTACAGCGAACGCCTCAGCAATCCGTTTGATCAACAGGCTAAAACCATTTATCAGCAGGGGGGGATCGGAGAACTGGTTCATTTAATGGGTTTGGGGCCGCATAAGCTCAATGCGGACATCCGTCCGGACTGGATATGGAATCCACGGCAGTATGGCGGCGTGATCAACGATCTGCTCTCGCACCAGGTGGATTGGTTTTGCTGGTTTACAGATCAGAAGATCAGGCAATTCAGCAGCCGATTGGGCCAATTTGGTGCCGCGGCGGGGCGGGAATTTGATGATTTTGGCGATGTTATGGTGACCGCGGAAAATGGAATCACCGGTTACTTCCGGGCGGACTGGTTTACCCCGGAGAAAAGTCCCGTCTGGGGCGATGTCCGCGGATTAATCGTCGGAACCCGCGGCACGATTGAAATTCGCCGCATTATCAATCTCGGTGCCGTTGATACCCCTGATTCCGGTCCTTGCATGATCTTGACCAATGATCAAAGCGGCCCCACGCGCATACCCGCGGGCAACCAGCCGCTTGCCTGGCCGCAACACATCGCCTCCTCATTGCGAACCGGAAAAAACCAGCTCAACGATCCGGAAATGGTGCTGCATGTTATTGAAACGACCCTGCGCATGCAGTGCCAGGCGATTCGAGTAAAATAAGCCTGCGGCTTTCCCTTCCGGAAGCAGGCGTTTGTGCATGTAATAAGTTGTTTGTTGCCGGACTTGAAGCGCGTTAAACTTCAGATATTCCTCAGCCGCCAACGGCTTGTTTCAGCCGGCGCGGGGCCGGGAAATGCCATCTTTTTAAGGAGTTGTGTATGTCGCTATTCCAGAAAGTTCGCGGTGAATTCATTGATATTATTCAATGGACCGAACCCTCCGGCAGTGATTTTCTGGCCTACCGGTTTGAGCGCTACAACAATGAAATAAAAATGGGGGCCAAGCTGACCGTGCGCGAAGGGCAGGCCGCGGCTTTTGTCAACGAAGGCAAACTCGCGGATGTTTTCGGTCCCGGCATGTATACGCTCTCGACTGAGAATATGCCGATTCTCTCTACCCTCAAGGGATGGAAATATGGCTTTGATTCCCCGTTCCGGGCGGAAGTCTATTTCATTGTCACCCGGCAATTTACCGATTTGAAATGGGGCACCCCCAATCCGATTATGCTGCGTGATCCGGAATTTGGCGTGGTGCGAATCCGCGGCTTCGGCACCTACGCCATGCACATAAGCGACCCGACGGTGTTTCTCCGCCAGCAGATTGCCACCAATCCGGCGCTGGAAACTGTTCAGGTTTCCGGACAGATTCGTGATACGATCGTCAGCCGCTTTACCGATACGCTCGGCGAGGCTCATATCCCCGCGCTGGAACTCGCCGGCAACTATGACAAATTAAGCAAATTGTCGCTGGAGAAAATCAAGGCTGATCTCGCCACGCTGGGAATTGAATTAACACTGTTCTACATTGAAAATATTTCCCTGCCACCGGAGGTGGAGCAGGCCATGGATACCCGCACGAAAATGGGGGTCCTTGGCGATATGAATCAATACACGCGATTCCAGGTGGCCACGGCCATACCGGAGGCCGCCAGCAATCCTTCCGGGTTCGCCGGGATGGGCGCGGGCATGGGCGCCGGTGTTGGAATGGGCATGGTCATGGGAAATCAAATGGGATCGGCCATGAATGCCGCAGTCGGTACGCCGCCGCCGGTTCCCAAAACATCTTCGTATTTTGTCGCCGTCAATGGCGCACAGACCGGCCCATTTGATATGACCACGCTTTCCGGCAAGATCAAATCCGGTGACATCAAGCCCGATACGCTGGTGTGGACTAACGGCATGGCCGCCTGGGCTGCCGCGGAAACAATTGATGAGCTTAAATCCCTGTTCCCGGTTCAGCCGCCGCCGCTGCCGCCCACGCATACATAATCCCGCGCCTGCCGGCACCAGCCTTATAGGCATCGGAGGTATACCGGCTTTTTGCCGGGCAACGAGTTAAAAGACTTCCCCAGGCATGGCCCGATGGTCCAGCCATCGGGCCGCAATGGTCAGCGGTCTGCCTGCAGGTGAGGCGGCCGGCAAGGCCGGACTTACGCCAGATTGACCGGCATGATGACATACAGAAAATTCGGGCCGGCCCGAAGCAGCCCCGGCTTGGCCGCCGATTTAAGTTCCAGTGTGACTTCATCGGTGGGGGCAACCTTTAATGCATCCAGCAAATACTGCGGATTGAATCCAACGTCCAATGAGTCGCCGAGAAATTCGATCGGCATTTCCACTTTAGCTTCGCCGACATCGGGTGAGCGGCCTGAAATCGTCAGCACTTTGGAGGCGAAATTCAGCCGCACCGATCGCGAGTCGTCATTGGTCAGCAGCGCCGCGCGGCGTACCGCGCTTTGCAGCCGATCCCGATTCAGACTGGTTTTGCGGTCGCAATCCTTGGGAATCACATCCTGATACGGAGGAAACGCGCCCTCCACAAGCAACGCGCTGAAAGTAGCCGTGGGTTGCGGCGCTGTTTGCGGCTTGTCGGTGTCGGCTGGTACTTCGGCGGGCACAATTCGGCCGAAGATTTTATTCTCGCGGAATTGCAGTTCGACCGTGTTTTCCCGCGTTGTCAGCAGCCGTTCCAGCAGGGCCAGAGCCTTAATGGGTACGACCGCGGAAACATCCTTGTTTTCGCCGCCCAGGGTTTCATCGCGGGTCTGGGATAACCGATGGCCATCGGTGGCCACCAGCGAAAGTTTTTTCCCTTTTCGTTCAAACAGCACGCCGTTAATGGCGTATCGGCTCATCTCCCTGGCGGCGGCAAAGCGTGTGCGATCCAGCATGTCTTTCAACGCACCGGCGGTAATGGAAAAATCGGCCTGGCCCTCAAAGCCGCTGATGGGAGGGAATTCTTCCGGATTAAATCCCAGCAGGGTAAAGGTGCTGTCGGAACCTTTAATGGTCGCCTTTTCGCCTTCCGTATCCAGCGTTATGGTTTCATCCGGTGAGTTGTTGACAATTTCACTGAGTTTACTGGCCGGAAGCAGAACATTGCCTTCCTGGCTGATTTCAACCTGTGAAATGGTCGTTTCCAGCGTCATTTCCAAGTCGGTGGTGACCAGCCGGATCGCCTTGTCGCGGCCATTGGACACAGTGCTGATCCGTACACACGACAGTACGGGTTTAGGTGAACGGGTTGGCACAACGCTGCAGGCTAATGCGAGCACTTCCACGAGGGCTTGACGATGCACGATGGCTTTCATGCTTTTATTTCCTGGTACAGGGTTCTAAATTTTCTACACTCTTCTGACGCAAGGGCCGGTCAAGTCCGGCGCAAGGCGCAAAACGATTATCGGGAATAGTAATAGGCAATGGCCAAAACGACAACACTGCCGAAAAATCGCGCCGGAAATCATCCGCGATCACCCTGCCCGCCGCAACCGCGTAATGACGGAGATTTCAACCCAGCGGCCGGGCAATGGTCTGCGACCGCAGGTAATCATGGAACGTCTCAGGACTGTTTACCCCGCCGCCCATGCCGCTCAAATTGGTTCCGCCATACGGCAGGCCATACGCGAATACATTGTGGGCATTAATCCAACTGTTGCCGGCAATCAGCCGTTCCGCCACGCGGTTGGCGCGTTTCAGATCCCGGCTCCATACACTGTTGGCCAGGCCGTAAGAAAGGCTGTTTACCTGCCTGATGGCCGCATCCTCATCGCTGAATTTCAGGGCAAATGCGCTGGGGCCGAAAATTTCCTCCCGGCAGCATACGTTGTCACTCGAGCCGGCCAGAAGACTTGGGCTGACATAATAGCCTCCTTCATGCCCGGCGATTCGCGGACTTTGCGGTTCCAGTACGACCGCCGCTCCCTGCTTTCGCCCGTTTTCAATATACCGGTTGACGCGTTCCTGCTGGGCTTTACTGACCAGTGGCCCCATTTGCGTATTGCGGTCCAGCGCCGGGCCAATGCGTGTGGCTTTCAGAATCGCCGCCGCTTCACTGAGCAGTTGATCATGAATTTTCTCATGGATGATCCATCGCGTTGCCGTGCAGCAGACCTGCCCGGTATTGAGCGTGATGGCCGCGGCCAGTTGCTGTGCGGTGGCATGCACATCCACATCATCAAAAATCACCGCTGCGCCTTTGCCGCCGAGTTCCAGTTTGCACGGTACGAGATTACGACCGCAGGTTTCGCCGATAAGCTTGCCCACCGGTGGTGAGCCGGTAAATGACATGCGTTTGATCAGCGGGTGGCTGGTCAGCATGGCTCCCGCCTTGGAGCCTGTGCCGTTAATCACGTTGATGACACCCGCTGGAAAACCGGCCTCCGCCGCGAGTTTGCATACAAACAGTGTGCTTAGTGGTGTAACTTCCGATGGCTTGATCACAACGGTATTTCCGGCCGCCAGCGCGGGCATGATGCCCCAGACCAGCAGGTCATAGGGGAAATTCCAGGGAAAAATAAATCCGCAGGCACCATAGGGCACGCGGTGGGTGCGCGCCTCCATGTGCTTAACGGCCAGGGGAATGTCATAATGTGTGTGCACGGCCAGGTCGGCAAAGTAACGAATTCCCTCCACCCCGAACGGAATATCAAACGCTTCGCTGTTGACAATCGCCTTGCCCACATCCAGAGATTCCAGCTGTGCCAGATCGCCGGCGTGTTTTTCTATGCTGTCCGCCAGACGGTGCAGCAGCACGCTGCGTTGATTCGCGGGCGTACCGGCCCAGGCTGGAAAAGCCTCGTGGGCGGCATTGACCGCCGCATCCACCTCATGCGCGGACGCCATGCCCACCTGACAAATCACTTTGCCATCCGATGGATTAATCACCTGATCGACCGCGCCATCGCCGCTGGGCATCCATTTTCCCCCGATGTAATGTTGCAGGGGCGCTTTGATGAAATCCGCCACGTTCGCGTTGAGTTTTTCCGCCATGATTGAAGTCTCCGTTGTTGAAACCTGCCGCAGCCATGCAGCCGCACCAACGTAATGTACCGCTTTGTCCGCGCCGGATAAAGTCATAACCGCATAATATTTTGTATAATTTATCCGCGGCAGAGCGTTGCCGGTTTAATGATCCCGGTATTCTGCCATGGGCGCAAGGGGATAAAGAAAAGGATTTGCTGTGAAATCACCAACCCAAACATTGTTGTTGCTGTTTTTGGCCGCATCGCTGGCGGTTCTGACGGGTGGATGCCGTTCGAAGCATTCCGTGCCGTCCGGCGCTTCCGCCGACCGGCAGGGAATTACCTACACTTACCATTTGCGCGGCATTATTAAAGCCATGCCGCAGGGCGGTCAGTTGCCGGAAAGCCTCAGCATTAAAGTCGGTCCGATTACGCATTGGGTTGGTATGAGCGGAAAAGTGGAACCCATGATGGCCATGACCATGCCGTATCAATTGGCGCATGGTGTGAGCCTTCATGGTATTGCCGCGGGGGATAAGGTGGCATTTACATATGAAGTTAACTGGATCGCTGACCGGATGGTCATCACGCAAATCAAAAAACTGCCCGCCCATACGATCATAAACTTTTCAATGCCGGCTGACACCCCGGTACCTGATGCCGGGGTCATCAATAAAACCGGAGCATCAATGGAAATGCGGAAATAGCATTCGACTTCATATCGCGGCCGCACCCAAACGAACCTCACGGCAGTGAATATATTCCCGAGTAGCGGTGGAGTTCTACTGGCTAATCAAACTTCCGCGTAATCAGCGTCGGATCAGAGGTCGGGCGAACGTGCAGGTTCATGTCTTCCAGGCTCTGGGCTATTGTTCGGGCGATCAATGCATGGCCTACCCATTTGTGATCCATGGGAATAATGTGCCACGGGGCATATGCTGTGGCGGTGTTCTTCAGCATCACCTGATAGGCCTTCTGATAGTCATCCCAGAATGTGCGTTCCGCGAAATCGTCACTGCTTAATTTCCAGTGCTTGTCCGGCGTTTTCTGCCGCTGAATCAAGCGCGATTTCTGTTCGGCTTTGGATATGTGCAGGAAAAATTTCAGCACGCTGATGCCGGATTCCGTCAGATGCTTTTCAAATGCATTGATCGACGCATACCGTCTCGCCCACAGATGCTTTTCCTGCTTGAGATATTCCGGCAGGAGCCTGTCGGCATGCACGCGGACCACCAGTACATCTTCATAATGCGAACGGTTAAATACGCCGATCTGCCCGCGGGCGGGAACCGCCTGATGGATGCGCCATAAAAAATCATGGCTTCGTTCCACGGAACTCGGCTTGCCGAAACTCGTTACCCGCACGCCCGCCGGATTGACATGGTCAAACACATGTCGAATGGTGCCATCCTTACCGGCGGTATCCATACCCTGCATAATAACCAGCAGCCCGCGCCGCGCATCGGTGTACAGCAACTCCTGCAAGGCCCCGATGCGGCGGGCATATTTTTCGGTCAGTACCTCGGTCTTCCGCTTTCCCGGCAGGCCACATGTCGCGCGGGTGTTGATCTTTGCGAGATGAATATTGGACCCGGATTTGTGAATAACCGAAGTCAATTGCCTGGTCATGCGTTTAGCTCCTGAAATCAGCCGGTCTTACCCAAGCCTCGCCGATCAAGCTCAGCCCATTACTTCGCACGCGTGGTCGCAATCCCGGTATTCGACCAATACGCGTTGAAGGTAGATTGACCGGCATGGTTTTGTCCAAGCCGACGGCTTTCAACGAATGCCAGTCCACATATACATTGACACCCGCGGCCTTGCTCAAGGCGGTGATGGCTTGATTCAAGGGTGTATGATTGAAATTCACCAGAACCAGTGTGTGCAGCCGGGCAAATACCAGATCATCGGCCGCCATTTGCCGCTGGGACGTTGGCACCGGCAAATGTTGTGCCTGTGCCGCGAGTGCGGATGTCAGTATCAAGGCCGCCGCCACACGGATTACCGAGGTGTTGACCATTACGCAACCTCATCGCATGCCATTTGCAGTTGGGAGCATATCATCGGCTGACGCATGGAGCAACAACCGATTTTCATATTTTCAGTTTTTTCATGTCGGTGATTGTTTCCCCATGCGGCATTAAGCATTATAATAAAGAGTTTATGCGGCAATGTTAAACGGCCGTGATGAAGGGCTTTACATGCCCCAAGGAGAATATTGATGATTTCCCGGCGGAAAACCCGGCAGGTGATGGTAGGAAACGTGGCCATTGGTGGCGATGCTCCGGTGGTGGTGCAATCCATGACCAGTGGCTATACGCATGATATTGACAATTGCGTGCGCGAGATCAACAAACTCGCCGCGGCAGGAGCCGATATTGTCCGCGTGGCCGTTCCTGAACGAAAAGATACCGAAGCGCTGAAGCAGATCATGAAGCAGGTGCATGTGCCGATCGTGGCGGATGTGCATTTTCATTTTCAGCGCGCGTTGGAAGCCATTGAAGCCGGGGTAAGCAAAATCCGTCTCAATCCCGGTAATATCAATGATCGCAAACAGGTGGAATCGGTCATTGACGCATGTAAAGAACGGAAAATTCCCATTCGCGTGGGTGTCAACGAAGGTTCGATTGTTGAGCGTAAGGACAAACAAAAGCGCATGCGCGAACTGGGGGGCGTTTTCAGCAATAATCGCCATGGCCATATCCTGGCGATCATGATTACCAAACTTGAGGAATATCTCGATATATTCTACGAGCGAAATTTCTATGATATTGTGATTTCCGCCAAATCCATCGATCCGATTCTGGTGATCGATGCCTATACCGAAATTTCCAAGCGGTTTGATCACCCGCTGCATCTGGGCGTAACCCACGCCGGTCCCAAGGAAACCGGTACCATCCGCAGTGTGGTTCCCCTGGGAGCGCTTCTGGCCAACGGGATCGGTGATACCATCCGCATCAGTTATGCCAATGATCCGGTATATGAAGTTCAGGATGGACTGGAACTGCTGTATGTGCTGGGTCTGCGGCAGCGCAAGGGGGCGGAACTCATCGCCTGTCCAACCTGCGGACGAATTCAGGTTGATCTTTTTACCCTCGTGCAGCACGTCAACCGCAAGCTCAAGGAAGAAATTACCCTGCCGATTAAGGTGGCGGTCATGGGCTGCGTGGTTAATGGCCCCGGCGAATGTGAAGGTGCCGATGTGGCCATTTTTGCCGGTGATAAGCGCGGCATTATTTATGTTCAGGGTGAAAAAGTCGCCAACGTCCCGGAAGAAAAAATTCTCGATGCCCTGCTGGAAGAATGCAAAAAATTCCAGGACCGGGTGTTGCGTGGTGAAGCCAGGCTCGGCGAAAAAGTTGTTGATATTCTTCCGCCGGACCCCATTGGTGAACTGGGTTCCGGTTATGCCAAAATCGCGGCCGCCAAGGCGGATGGTGGAACCGCTCTGCCGGTATTAAATCAATAATGCGAGGCGCGGAATCAGACATTCCGTGATAACAGGCCGAACGACAACCGCGGCGGCACCGCGTGTGCCACAACCGCATTGTGTGGATGAACCAAATGTTTGATCAACTGTCAGAAAAATTCTCCAGCATGTTCCGGAACCTTTCCGGACGTGGACGCATCAGCGAAAGCAATGTCCGTGAATCCATGCAGCAGGTGCGTAACGCGCTTCTGGAAGCCGACGTTCACTATGATGTCGTGGAGGATTTCACCAGCCGTGTGCTGACCAAGGCCGTGGGGACCCAGGTGCTTAGTTCGGTGGAACCCGGGCAGCAGATGGTCAAAATTGTATTCGATGAACTGGTCGCCTTAATGGGGCCGGTGGATACGCGCATTTTGTTTGTCGAACCGCCTCCCACCATCATCATGATGTGCGGCTTGCAGGGTTCGGGGAAAACCACCACCTGCGGAAAGCTCGGCCTGTATCTGAAAGCCAAAGGTAAAAATCCCCTTCTGGTCGCCGCCGATACCCAGCGCCCCGCCGCCATGGAGCAGTTGGCCACGCTCGGCCGGCAGATTGATATTCCGGTATACCGTGAAGATGCCAGTGCCAATCCTGTCGCCATCTGTCGCCGCTCGCTTGATTTCGCCCGTCAGAACGGCCGCGATGTCGTGATTCTTGATACCGCCGGCCGCCTGCACATTGACGATCAGCTCATGCAGGAATTGCAGCAGATCGGACAGGTTGTCAAACCGCACCAGGTGTTTCTGGTGGTTGATGCGATGGTCGGGCAGGATGCCGTCAATTCCGCCAAAGCATTCAATGAAAAACTGGAACTCGACGGTGTTATTCTCACCAAGTTTGATTCCGATACCCGCGGCGGCGCGGCCCTTTCCGTAAAGGCCGTTACCGGCAAGCCGATTAAATTTCTCGGTGTGGGCGAAAAACTCCAGGCCCTGGAGGAATTCCATCCCGACCGCATTGCCCAGCGCATTCTTGGCATGGGCGACATCCTGACTCTGGTCGAAAAAGCCCAGCAGCATGTCGATGAGGCCAAAGCCGCCGAGATGCAGGAAAAGCTGGCGAAGGATACCTTCACACTCGATGATTTTCTTGATCAGATGCGGTCGATCCGAAAAATGGGGCCACTCAAACAGCTTCTGGGCATGTTGCCGGGTATCGGCTCGGCCTTGAAGGACGTTCAACTGCCTGAAAATGAACTCAACCGTGTGGAAGCCATTATTCAGAGTATGACCGCCAAAGAACGTCAAGTGCCGGATCAGGTCGATGCCTCACGGCGCCGCCGCATTGCCCGCGGCTCCGGTACGCTGCCCGACGAAGTATCCCGGCTGATTAAAAGCTTTTCCCAGGCGCGGGATATGTTCAAAAAGATGAACAACATGTCCCTGAAAGGTCGCTATAAAGCCATGCAGGACCTGCAGAATATCAGCCCCGGCGCTCTGGCTTCAGGAAATATGGGCAGCGTGGTGCGGCAGCTTCCATCACGCTTAACACCTGAGCAGAAACGCCGCGCCCGTGAAAAACGCCGCCGTGGAAAATAATCCCTGTGGAGACGCCATGCCTGATGGGCTTAAATCATTAGCGGGAAAATTCATTGTATTTGACGGTCTCGATGGCTGCGGCAAAACCACGCAGATGGATCGCATTGAAAAAAAACTCTCGGATATCAATGTTCCCGCCGTGCGCGTGCGCGAGCCGGGCAGTACACCGGTGGGGGAGCACATCCGCGATTTGTTATTAACCAGCCGCGGTGAGGGACTTCATATCCGCGCCGAAATGCTTTTATATATGGCCAGCCGGGCGCAGTTGGTGTATGAAGAAATCAAGCCCGCCCTGTGCAAAGGCATCACTGTTCTGGCGGATCGGTACACCAGCAGCACCCTGGCCTATCAGGGAACCGCCGGCGGAATTCCGGAACAGAGTATTCTGGATGTTGCCCGGGCGGCAACGGAAAATCTCTGGCCGGATCTCACGATCATCCTGGATGTGCCGCTGGAAGTGGCTCTCAAACGCATCCAACCCACTCGAAAAGGTTCCACTTTTCAGCCCGGATTGTTTCAGGATCGTATTGAAAACCGTGTGGCGGAATTCCATCAGAAGGTTCGGGAAGGATTTCTGCGGCAGGCACAAAACTTTCCGGACCGATATCGCGTGATCAGTGCCAAAGGCTCGCGCGATGATATTGAACAGGCTATTGAAAAAACTCTGATCGAATTTTTCGCCCCGGATCGAAACGCCCCGAATTCTTGACTCGCGGTTGCTCCCGAACCCGGCTATGGCGGGTACTGGGGCAGGCGCATTTGGGACACCAGCGCCTCATTGCGGCGCCATGACGCATCCCGCGGATACCGACCGCGGCAGAACCAACCGCACGGCATCGGGGCTGCGGGACCACGAAAATACTATTATTTGCGGGCTATGCTTGTGCTACGCAGCCGCGGATGGGAATCCGCGGCCGTCTTCGCGAGCGGGGCCATGGACGACATTCACGTCACATCCGCGAACAACGGCCATGCGATTGCTTCCCGATCACAATCCGGACTGCGGAAATATTCCCAGTTTCCCGCAACGCAGGTTGCACGGAGTTGCGGCGTGGCAGGGGATTCACCGTGTATAAAAAACTTATCGTACGCCGGTGTTGCGTTTTTTCTGTTGCTCAGCCAGCAGACCCTGAAGCATTTTAATGGCTTCCCACGCCTGCATGGGAGACATGCGATCCAGATCCAGAGACTGCAATTGACTGGCCACCTGCGATTCCACGGGGTCAAACAGGGCGCTTTGCGCTGCCACCGCCGTGGAAGCGGCACGCGGTTTTCCGCGCCCGACATGCACCGCCAATTGCTCCATAAGCTGTCTGGCACGCTGAATGACACTTCGCGGGATTCCCGCCAGCCGGGCCACCTGCACGCCATACGAGCGATCCGCGCTGCCGGGCACAATTCGGTGCATAAAGAGAATCTGGTCTTCCCATTCTCGCACCAGCACATTGTAATTCACTACCGCCGGGCTGCTGTGCGCCAATTGCGTCAGTTCGTGATAATGTGTGGCAAACAAGGTTCTGCAGCGCGTCGTCCCGGCCAGAAATTCCGCAATCGCCCAGGCCAGAGCCAGACCGTCAAGCGTGCTGGTGCCCCGGCCAACTTCATCGAGTATCACCAGTGAATTCTCGGATGCGTGCAAAAGAATATTGGCTGTCTCGGTCATTTCCACCATAAAGGTGCTCTGGCCGGCCGCCAGATCATCCGCTGCGCCAACGCGCGTGAAAATACGATCAACCAGCCCGATGGTGGCCTGTCTGGCCGGCAGATAAAAGCCCGCCTGCGCCATAATCACCAATAGCGCGGTTTGCCGGATATAGGTGGATTTCCCCGCCATGTTCGGCCCGGTAATCAATTGCAGCGTTGGGCCATCCGCGGGAAGTTCAATATCGTTGGGGACGAATGTGTCACCGAGTATCTGCTCGACCACCGGATGCCGCGCATCCGTGATGCGCAGTTCCCTTTGTGTGGTGATCACGGGGCGGCAATAACGGTGGGTTCTGGATTGCTGGGCAATCGACGCGATGACATCCAGACGGGCAATCTGCCCGGCAATTGTCCGCAGGCACTGGCTTTGAGTGGCCAGAAACTCACGCAATTGCTCATACAGATGTATTTCCAGCGCTTTGGATCGTTCCTGCGCGGTTAATAAATCGCTTTCAAAGCTTTTGAGTTCCGGAGTAATATACCGCTCGGCATTTTTGACCGTCTGCTTGCGGATAAATTCCGGGGGAATTTTCGAGGCATTGACATGCGTAATTTCAATGTAAAAGCCGAAAACCTTGTTGTATCCCACTTTCAGCGATGCAATGCCGGTTCGCGCCACAAGTTCCGATTGATAATTCGCCAGCCACGCCCGGCTGTTGCTGGCCAGCAGGCGCAACCGGTCAAGTTCCGCATCGCTACCGTCCCTGAATACACCGCCGTCGCGCAGGTGTGCCGGCGGTTCATCGGCAATCGCAGAGCGGATTTTTTCCGCGATCGCTGTCGCCGGGGCCGCGAGAGCGGCAAGCTCCTCGGTGGCATTTTCAAAAAAGCCGCTCTGCCCCGCCAGTTTTGCCAGTACCGGCAGCGTCTCAAGCGACCTCGCCAGGGCAATAAGATCGCGCGGGGTGCAGCGGCGGCAGCAGATCCGGGCGGTAATGCGCTCAATATCGGCGCAATCGGTGATGACCATCCGCAGTTCATCGAGCCGATTTTCCAGATCCAGCATCCGTTGTACCATGTTGTAGCGCTCTTCAATTGCCGCCGGATCACGCAACGGGAATAACAGCCAGTGCCGCAACAGGCGCGATCCCATTGGTGTTCTGGTGTTATCCAGCGCCCGTACCAGCGATCCCTCGGCCGAGTTGTGCCGCAGGGATCGGTTGATTTCCAGCGACCGCAGCGACGTGGGATCAATGACCAGATGGTGCCGCCGCTCAAAAGCGCGGGGTGGCTGCAGATGTTCCAGCGCCGCTTTCTGGGTTTCATGCAGATACGCCAGTAACCCACCCGCCGCGCGCAGCGCCGGGTTGCGGTCATCGTCAAAACCAAAGCCGGCAACATTCAACACGCCGTAATGCTTCCGGATGCTCTCCACCGCATGATGCTGATCAAGCTGCCAGGGCGGCCTGGCGGTAAGCGTGAGTTTTATCATATCGCATAAATGTTCAATCCATTGCGGAGCGTGATGATCCGGCGCTTCAGGGTAAATCAGTTCACGCGGGCCGATGCGAGCGAGTTCCTCCCGGCACGCCGCCAGCGTATCAACGAGTGTGAAGAACTTCCCGGTCGATAATTCGCACCACGCAATGGCCGCCCATTGTGTTTCGGTTGCATCCGCGGCCGGCGCAAAGGGATCGGTTGCCGCGTCAGTACCCGGGGGGGTGGAGAGAACCAGCATCGCGGCAAGAAAATTTTCCTCTCGGCCGTCGAGCATGGTATCTTCCGTCAACGTGCCGGGCGTAATTAATCGCGTGACCTGCCGATCGATAACGCCCTTGGCCTGTTTGGGATCCTCCATTTGTTCACATATCGCCACGCGATAACCCGCGGCAATCATCCGTTGCAGATAACCGTCCACCGCGTGGTACGGCACCCCGGCCATGGGTACGGCATTTTCACCTTTGCTGCGGCTGGTTAAGGCCACTCCCAGCGTTCGCGAGACAATCCGCGCATCTTCATAGAATGTTTCGTAGAAATCGCCGATCCGAAAAAACAAAATGGCATCCGGATATTGAGCTTTATACGTCTGATATTGCCGCATGGCCGGCGTAAGTTCCGCCGGATCAATCGACGCGATATTCTGATTGTTCAGTTGCTCACCCATGCCGCTACATTGTACCTGCCTTAGCGGTAATGCCAACCGGCTTGCACGAAATAATTGCCCGGGGGGCTGTGCCCGCTTCTGCAACGTCCATGCGAGCGGTTGCGAGCACCATGAAAAGCGAGCAATGATCAATGCCCATCGGCATACCCGGGAAACAACGGGCAAAGTGATTTGTGGGTGCGGCGGGTATATGCGATGCCGAATCGGATTAGCTTCCTGACAGGACGGCGTGGACCGCCCCGGCGCGCACGGGGTAA
>JAJZJL010000193.1 GCA_021810145.1 Planctomycetota bacterium
TTTGGTTCGGAGCTGTGGCCCAGCCGTTTGTAGCACCTGTAACGGCACAACGGATTGTAAGTCCGCTGAAGTTCATGATAAGCGAAGACCAGAGAATTGACACCGCTTACAATGCCCAGGGCTTGGCGTATCTTTACACCAGTTACGGAGCTATTGTCAAATGTTGTGGACTGCCTGAGCCAGGCGGCTGATTTATTTGACTCCATTTTCGAATTTGGTTCCTGCCAATACATCCGCAGTTAATTCCGGGCTTGGCCGGCCCCGCAGACGGTGGCCTTGGCGTAGGCGCTGATCAGACTGGCCGCGAACGCTCCCCGGTCACACGGCCAGCGTGTATTCCGGACGATATAAAACCTCGGCAGCTCAAACCACCACAGATCCCAGAACTTCAACTGATTTGGAATGGGTCGCGAAAGCAGGCGCGGTGGCACAATTTGCATAGCACGTTCGGGAGGCACTTTTTTGGAATGCGAACGTGGTAGCATTGGAAATTGCAAAATCTCAGAACGGTGCGTGAAGCTGGCAAAACCCTGCGTTCTTTCCCGCCTCAACATACCTCCGTTTCCTCCTTGTAAATAACCGTAAATAAAAAGGATCAGAGAGGATCGTTTTTCTTACAAAGGGGTACAGGAGGTGGGGGATTGTTCCGGGCGGGTTTAGAATAACACTTTGGCGGCATTTATTATAGAACCCACCGGGGTATACCCGGTGGCTCGCGGGGGCCTTCGCCGCACGGTACATGGGGAAGTTGCAGCGTCCAATTTCCCACGGGAAAATTTTGGTATCGACATGCACGGGGGGCAAGGGTTATAATAATGTTGATCCTGAAGCTTCGTGGCTGAGAAACGCCCTGGTGGCCCGCGGTATATTGAGGAGTTCACCTATGAAAGCGCGTTTTATATCGCTGGCTGGTGTTCTAATTGCCTTGGCCGCCGCGTCGGTGCATGCGGATACCATTTCGCTTACCGATGGCCGGGTGATTCAGGGGCATCTTGAACGCCATGGGAACAAATACCTCATTTACCCCGACCATGGAGCAGCCTTTGCGGTTCCGGTAAAGGATCTGGCGGGCATTGAACTCGGCGGACCATCCACTCCGGCAACGGCGGCGAAAAATGCGTTCGGCTCACTGCAATACGATATTGGCCGCGCAACGAATCTGGATGCCATTATCAAGTCCATCAGCGCATTTATAACGCAGTATCCACATTCCACGTTGCGGGCGAAAGCCCGGGCCGAGCTTATGACATATAAACAATATCGGGCATTGAAATTTGTCCGATTTGCCAATAAATGGATGGCTCCCGATCAGGTAAAGATACGAAAGGCTCAGGCGGCCGGCAGCGCGCAAGCGGCGCTGGCGGATTACCATGCGGGAAAATTCAGCGCCGCCCGCACTGCGGCGGCTGCCGCGCTGAAAATCAATCCCGACAGCAGCCGGGCGATGATTATTCTCGGTGCGCTGGATTATCGTGCGGGCAATTTGCCCGGGGCGGAACGGTATTTTACGGCGGTGTTATCCCGGCACCCGAAAAGCGTGATTGCGGATAATGATTTGGCGATCACGGCATATCATCAGCGGCAGCAGCCGCGGGCATTGGTGTATTACCGCAAGGCATTGAATCTGGACAGCGGCAATCGTCTGCTGCTGGATAACATATTTATTGCGTTGAATCATTACTCGGGCAATCATGTGGCGTTGCTGTACCGGAATTTGAGCAACATTTTTACGCAGGCGGATATAAAAATGCAGGCGGTTATGGCCAAGCAGGGTTTATATCGCCTGGGTGCCACATGGGTGCCGCAGGCAATTCATGAGCAGATGTCGGTTAAAATTGCCGCGTATGAAAAGCAGAAAAATGCCCTGCAGGCTCAATATGATTCCGCACAACTGTATCTTCGAGGTGTGCAGCAGCAGATTCAACAACTGGTGGCGCAGATTAATTCACTTAATACGTCGATCGGATATCTGCAGGTGCAGGAAAATTACAGCTACCTTCAGACCGGGTACGCAGACTTGAACTATCAGGCGTTGATCAGCAGCTACATGGCACAACTTGCCGATGCGCAAGCCCAGAGAACCAAATTGCAAAGCCGGGAAGTTTCAACCATTACAGCCATGCAACAAATGCGGCTGCAGGCCAAACTGCTGCAGAAATCCGCGCCGGCAAGAGCGTTTCTGGTGCATCAGCGCATGATGCTTCCCGGCGACTTAACGCATGTTCCGCCACCGGCTCCGCTAATGGTGGCCGGCCCGCATTTGCATCTCAAAGGATGAGCTTGGATGCCGGCTGCTGAATCTGTCCGGATGCGGAAGCGTTGGCATCTGGTTGATTGATGCCGGCGGTAATGGCCTCCTGCACTTTACGCATCAGTTCCATGTATTCCATTTGCGAACCGATAAGCTTTTTCAGCAGCGGGTGCATCGCCACGCTCTGCTGCAGGGATTGGGCTTTCTGCTTTTCGGCAATTTCAATAGGCTGCATGGAGGCTTCTTTCATGGCCAGTTGTTCCATGAGTTGTTCAAACTGCTCCAGCAGGCTCTTGGCTCCAATGTCCAATTCAAGCTGACGCGATAATTCTCTGTAATTTTTGATGGCATCCTGGTTGCCGATCAATTCACCGAGTTTGCGGGCTTCCGCCAATAATACATAATCTTCGGCCACCGGAATCTCCTTAACGGGGGTTCACTTAAACTCCCGGTAGTATAGCCGGTCTTGTCCCGCAAACAAATTCAGTCCAGTACTTTATCGTTTCTGAGAGCCGGTGAGGTTTTGCCGCCCCACCGGGCGACGCCGGTGGCGCTGGAGTGTTTTTCAGGAGGTTTTGCGGTTCCCACAGTTTCGAGCGTGCGCTATGAAACGGGCAAATCGTAAAAAGCGAATGAGCGGAGAGGGACGGTTCGCGATGAGCGATGATCAGTGCCCCATGACTAGCGGCGAGCTGGATTTGAATCTGGGAATTGGCAGGGACGGAAAGAAATTGCCAACCGCAAAGAAGCGAGAGAACGCAAAGGGTTATTCGGCTATTTATATGCTCTTCGTGTCTTTGTGTCGTTGTGGTGAGAAAACGTTCTAATTCACAAGGAGGAAGTCGAGGGAACCTCAATGATCAATGAGAAATGATCAATGAGCACTGACTCCCGGCGGCTGGGTATACCATGTGCGCTCCGGCGGTGCCGGGGTGCTGCATTTTAGATCGTGCGCGGACGGCCGCGGGTTTCCACCCAGCGGCTGCATGGTCGGAACCAGATCGCGTTGTGCCGTAAGCAGATCGTTGTGGCGGCGGCAACCAATTGCTTTGCGTTCTTTGCGCTTTTGCGGTAATAATCTCGGTGTGCTCTGTGCCCTCTGTGGCTACCCCCGTGGTTTACAACTCTGCGCCACAATCCGTCAATTTCTTCGCGAACTACGAAGAATTCCGAACTCGGCACACCGCGCTTTTGACGGACGGTTACCGCCGGCAAGCCCGGCGGCTATGTGACGTTTGGTTGCGGCTTCGCCGCGCTGGGGATAACTTCGTGCCGTGGATCCCGTTGAATGATGCCTTTGCGGTAACAATCTCGGTGTACTCGGTGATCTCTGTGGCTACCCCCGTGGTTTACGACTCTGCGCGATCTGTGGAGCGGGATTCTGAACCTGTCCCGGCGCACCGGGAGTCATTGAGGATGGCTACTGAATCATCGGGCGGTTTCTTGGTCTGTTTGTGGTGTGTTGGGTCGGACCGCCCCGGCGCTCCGGGAAGCAAGGAATCCCGGCGCGCCGGGAAACAACGATCAACAACCAATAATGAGTGACAGATGTTCTGTGGTCTCCTGCGTGCCGGAGCGGCAGGCGGGTCCGGCACGTGAAGATTCATGTTCCAAGTTCCAGATGCTCAATGCCAAATGCTCGGT
>JAJZJL010000080.1 GCA_021810145.1 Planctomycetota bacterium
GCAACTTTACTTGTCGTCGAAACCAGGCTGTGCTCGGAATTGTGCCGCCGCCACCTGTGCGCCCCCATACCCAGCTTAGTTTACGCAACGGATTATGTGGCGGCAGTGGTGCGGAAATCCACTTGGCGTTCCAGCGTACATCGTGTGGGATGAAGCCGAACCCAAGGAGTGGATCGGGCAGCCTCCCAGCAAGAGCGACATGGCTGCCGACGGCCGCTATAATAATTATGCCTGTGGCAACCTGATTCAAGAGCCTCGTCAAACCTTCACCCATACGTTCACACATAAGTGTCATACCTCAACTCGATCAATCAGGAGAACCACGTTCGATAATTTCCTGCTTGGCCACATCTTTGCCGTTGTTGGGTTCTCCGCCCGAGTACTACGGCACCACCGCCGGAATTGTTTTAACGCCACCTTTTATTCCCTTCACATTGCTGACATCCGGCCCCACGCCGACCAGCCTTTTCATCGCTGGGCCAGGAGTAATTGCGCGGTTACCCGCCAAAAGAACGTTCTTGCATTGTTGTAGCCAGATGAGGCTGGAAGTGCCAAAATGAAAGTCCGCGCCGCGATTATCCGGCTTTCGCATCGGGTGGATAAAGGTGTTATCAACCAGCAACATATTCTCGGCATCCGCCACGAGGAGGTTGATACCATTGTTGCCAACAAATCGGTTTCCAACCACGGCAATGCCATTATGACCAAAGCTCACCGCCTTACCATCCGTGGTTGCAAAGATGCTTAGCGCCCCAGCTTCATTCAGCCCCGGAACGTTGGCGGTGGCGTAGCCCACATGCTCAATGGTATTGCCCTCAACAAGCAGATGGGAACTGCACCCGGATTCATCCCACCAAAATTCCGGTGCCACTTCAATACCGCCCATGGAGCTTCCGTCAATCGTGTTATCCTCGATGACTCCGTTGCTCGCCTTGATAATCATGCCGCGCGCCCGGTTTTGCTGAATTACACAGTGACGCACGATAAATCCGGAGCCATTGGCGTTGATATCGCTGATGCGATCTTCAAATCCACTGTTGGCAATGTCGTGGCGAACTGTCACAGTATAAAAATTAAATCTTGGGCCACCAAAAGCGCCTTTTTCGCCTGGCAGGGCCGTGGGACGTCGCGGTTGATACCCGGCCAGAAGTGTAATTTTTACTACTCGTGTTTGCCCAAGATAACCGCCAGCGGGATCGTAGAGTTTCAGCCGGTCACCCGATCTAAAAAAACTGGTTTGGCCAAATGGAAAAAGCACCACCCATTTCCGGCCGGTGGCGTGCCGCAACATCGCGTACCAGCCATGGATGGCAATACCATCATCACCCATCCCTTCAAAGTGACACCCCGTCACGATCGGGCCATGGCGTGTGAAGTTGCTGTGCAATCCATCAGCGTTGGAAGCTCTCAGCGGTGGCACCGTAGCCCCATACGGCTTGGGCGGGTACACAATCGAATCATCCGTATACCGGTTGTCCCCTCCGCCGCCCTCATAAAAGCAAAACCCCGTCCCCGCCATGACCGTTACGTGCTCAACGGTCATGTGGCGGGATTCGATATTTGCCACATCGGGCTGGCCATTGCCACGAAATTCCATCAGATCACCGCTACGTATGAACGCGAGCGATGACATCGTGGTGATACGAAACTTGCGCCGCCCGATTTTGGTTACCTTGCCGGGGAATATATCCCTGGTACTGGGTTTGATCCGATATGTTGTGGGGCTGCAAACGATGCTCAATGGACTCTCCGGGAACCGCGCCGGGTTGGTTAAATCCCTCTGGTAGCCCCGGCAGATACGGATATCGACAAAATGCTTCTTGCGGCTCATGGCGATAATCCGCCCCTGCGTATAGGGGATCGGATCACACCGTAACGTAACGCCATCCAATGTTACATTTTGGCATTGATCAAATTTGATGCCGCCCTTGGTTGGATCCGTGCGCAGCAGGGTGACGCCTTTACCGACAATCCGGAAATTCTTCATATTGTCAAAAGACAGATAAAATCTGCCGCGAGGTTCCGGCAATCTGTATACTCCCGGCGGAATCACAACTTCTCCCCGGTCAGAATGGTAGGCCCGCATAATCGCGGGCATTAATGCCGACGGATTTTTCGGGCTTAAGGCCGCGGTTGCCGCAACGGTGTTGCAGGCGCGGCCCATGACGGTAAGGGCCAACAGGCTGCAGATAAACACATTCAAAAACGCATGCCTCATAACCGTGTATTCTCCAACTAATCAATGTTCTTCATGCTTGAAAACCAACCCGCAGCATCACAGATGCATGGCTTGGAACCTCAGTTGCGTAGCCACTCAACCTTCCCAGATCCTTGCGCTGCCACAGGTCCCGAACCGGCTGTTTGCCGCGCAGCCGGGCATAACGATTCACCAGCACAGGATCTAACATCGCCCAGTGCGCCTCCATATTGGCCGCCGACGGACCACGGTTGAAATAGGCCACCGCGCACGAACCATCCCATAATGGCCTAGCCCATATCTCCAGCGGTCCTTTTCGGGCGACGCACTGCGACTGCCGGCCCAGTTCATCCTGATTTACCGCCAATACTTCCGTGTTGGTAATCAAATCGGTGGTGAATTTATTGAGTTTCTCCAGATCGCATCCCAGCAGCAGTGGCGCAGCCAACATACACCAGAGCGTAATGTGCGTTTGCTGTTCATAAGGCGTTAATCTTGTCCAGTGGCGACGCGTCTGCTCAAAATAACCATAGCCTACTACCAGCATGTCCGGATCGTTCCAATGGCCAGAACCGGCAAATGGAAAGAGCGGGCCATCCATCTCAAATCCATTGCGGCATACCAAGGCCCAAGTGTCCTGAATGTCGTAGCTGATACGATACGAGTTGCCATAAACCGGTGCCGAGCCACCCCACGTCCACACATGCCCCATGCCATATTGACATAGGCTGTAGAAAATATCACGGCTCGTCCTGCGCAACGCCTCACCCATCAGGGCGTAAGGCTCGATGTATTGCTCCAAATCGGGATGTTTCGGGACTTTCTCGCCATAGCTGCACCAGTCGTATTTAAGATAATCCACTCCCCAGCGAGCATAGGTATGGGCATCTTGGATTACATGACCGTAGCTTCCGGTAAAACCGCCGCATGTCATTGGTCCGGGCGATGAGTAAAGCCCGAACCGCAATCCCTTGGAATGAATGTAATCCGCTAAGCGCCCCATACTGCCGAACTGGTCGGCAGTTTTAATTTCACCGGAAGCCGTTCGGCCGTTCTGCCAGCCCGCATCGATATTGACGTAGCTGAAGCCCTTGGCGGCCAAGCCGCTATTCACCATTGCGTCAGCACAGGCTTTGGTACGCACCGCGTCATTGGTGGCACCATAAGCGTTCCAAGAATTCCACCCCATTTGGGGTGTCAGGGCCAATTTATGTTCACCACTGATAATTTTCAGGATCCGTAAGGCTTTGCCATATGCGTTGGATGCACTTAATTCAACACGATACTCACCGGCATGCGGAACGGTACCCGTGATGAGGCCTTCTTCGGTCATCCGCAAGCCTTCCGGCAGGTTCGCTACACTGAGAGTCACACGTCCCTTACCTGTCAATGGTACCTTAAATAAGAATGGTTTCCCCGGCGTGCCGCCTACCAATTGTGGACCGTGGAATTCAGGTTCCGGCGGATTGCCACTGGCAATGACGGGGCCAGATGTTGGCAAATGCTGCGCTACGGCCATCTCGCCAGCGGCCGCCGCAGCGGCGGTGGCCGCTACTGCACCAATGAATTCTCGCCGCGTGGTTACAACAAATGTTTCCGGATTTGGTTGCATAGACACGTTTCTTTTCAGTAAGAGTTCACAGATCTCGGCATGTGCGATATACCATGTACCGCCAAGGCTTGAGAAATTTGCGCCACAGCATGGGGATTCAGTTTAAGAGCATAGTCTTCTCGGCCATCTTAGACGCAGGTACTCCGTGTACGCCCAATCAATACCACCGCCATGCTGCCAAGGGCAAACAGCCCCAACGTGGCCGATTCAGGCACGGCCGTTAAGGCCAAAAGTGATACGTTAGACACATCAACCGTATCATCTATTCCCGCTGGGCTGTTGTTGAGGAACTCAATTTCGGTCGATCCTGAAACTGCAGTGAAATTGACAAAAAACGGGGTGAAACCGGTATTGGTTATGGTAGGCGTCAGGGTGATTATCTGGCTGCCATTGGTCGCGTTCGTGAGAATCACCTCCAGCTTCGCGGTGAGGTTGCCGCTGCGTTGTGCCGCGTCGAAAGCTAGCGTGTACGACTGGCCAGCGGTGGTGGCCGCAGTCTGGGCGACGAAGGCTCCCTTCCCTTGAAGGAAGCTAAAATCGCTTACGCCAGCGGTACTCTTCGGCGCAAATGGCGCGTAACCGCTGTCGCCATAGAACCCTGTATCCGGACCGTTGATGCCTGTGGCTCCTCCACCGCTGGTGATCCAGTTGGTGGGTGCAGCGGGGTTTCCTGACCCTAGCAAGCCATTGTTACTTGAATATCCCGGAGATTGAGTGTAAGCTGCCGCGTTTGCCGAGAAAGCTCCATTAGCAATCATGCTGGTAGTGGCCGTAAAGGCAGCAGGTATCTGAGCAGAGATGAGGGTGGGGCCATTCCACTGAGTACCGACCAACACCGAAAACTGACTTGACAAGATTTCGCCGGGATAGGACATACCCGATCCCACCACATGAGTGATCCCTACCGGCTCCTCTGCGGAAACGTTGGCACCTGGGAAGGTGCCGTAACCCTCCGGAAGTCCCACCGGCGTGGTATAGAACAAGCCGATGTTATCTTGTGTATCAACATTGCCAATCCACCCGTTTGACATGATTCCCGGCTGCGGCCAAGTGGGAGACCCGGTGACCGTTTGCACCGAACCGTTTGAAGCCGGGTACATGAATGCGTCGGTGCGATCCGAGTAGAGGACGGGCACCTCAGTCGCCATACCGTACGTCCCCGGCTGGTAGTCGTAGCAGATGTAATGAAAATTGGCCACCCCTTGGGAATTAATATTAACATCCTCCACATAAACCCAATCGGTGGGATTGCCTGTATCGTAATCTAGTGGCGCAATGACCGCATGGAATTGATCGCCGCTGGCCGACCAATTCATGACGGGACTGCCGGTTTCGGGAATCGTGATCCCATTGGGATGCTGATAATAGGCTTGGTGGCCGCCCGCTCCGGCCTGGGTGGGGTTGATTATTAGTTGCTGACTACCGCCAATATTTTGATAGAGAAACTGATCCGTCTGCAACTCCCGGCCCACATCATGGCTGTCCACTATATTGAGGCCACTGTCCACGTTGGTATTGGTGATGCCGGTTACCACCGCACCCCAAGAAAGGTTAAATGTCACCGAGAGTCCGCCGTTGGAAATGGTAACGTCATTGGTTGCTCCGAACGCGGCCGGTACCGCCACGACGGCAATTCCGGAGGCGGTCACCGCGCTGAGGGCAATACGGCGGATAGAGTCCGAAACGACATGTTTGTTTTTAGATAACATGGTTATTTCCCTTGCTCCGTAATTAACAAGTGCCGTAACAGTTCGCTGGGTAAGGCACCCCTAATTATCCCTCGCAGCCATGGCGATTTTACGACGTTTGCGATCGCTTGCCAGTTATGCAAAATAATGAATCCATCTTGCCACGTCTAGTCCGTGGACGGGTAACGATCTGAACCCTTTTGCGTCTCCCAGCAGACTGTCAGTAATTCAATGTTATCGCCATTCCCCCCGGAATGGTCGGCTCGACTGGATTCCACTTCAAGGACCAAAGTTTACCCAGAGGTATGCTCGCCACATGGCCGTCGAGGAACCCCATATTCGTCGTCGTGCCATGCCGGCTCGTACAAAACCACGCCATCGACGAATTGAAGTTTGTTATCCCGCCGACAAGGGATACGGGGGGTGGATCGTAATATTCCGGCGCACCGTAAACCCACCATCCGTCGCCCAGCAAGGGAATCTGGCTCGTCGGTGTTTGGCCCCGATTGTTGGGCCAGAAATAGCTGGCATTGTACGGAAGATTTGCAGTCGGCTCATAACTATCGAGGTAGTTGCACAGCCACTGATTGAAGCAATAATCCCCCCTCTCTGGTTTTCCCCAGTTCCAAGACCATTGCGAAACGGCGGTACCATACGCAATACCACTCGCAATATAATTGGGCCCAGACGAAACAGGTGCCTCTATGGCCGACGGACAGATGAGTATCTTCTGCTCGGTTGCAGGCAAGCCGTTAAACGGGGTCTGAGGCTGTCCCGCGGGTGCTGGAGGACCAAAAATCGGACCATTGGGCAGAGGAGTGGAAGCGAATATCTGCGCCAACGACTGGAACCACATATATGCCTTGCCACTGCTCGCATCAAAGGGAAGTCCCGCCTGCCCGTCCCGCCCTTGCGAGTACTCGATATAAGCGGTGCATAGCTGCCGCACGTTGGATTCGCATACGACGCTGTTCGCCAATTGCTTAGCCCGGGCCAAGGCGGGCAACAACAGCGCAATTAATACCGCGATGATGCTGATTACCACAAGTATTTCAATAAGCGTAAAGGCGGTGGCGCTCCTACAATCCGGTGAAACATAACGATTGACAGTCATGAATGATTCTCCATCTAAAGGCACACGGTCAGACCAATAAAGTTCATCCGTTCAGCAACCTGTTGCGGCATTGCAATACGGCGGAAGCACAACAGAACTCCCGCGATCCTCACCGCTGTAAACCTCGTGTTAAATAGTTCCGCGCGTCGCCTGCTTGCGCCCGATGACGAGCAGGCCGATCCCGCCGATTGCGAACAGCCCCAGCGTCGCAGGTTCGGGAACAGGCGAAGAAGTAAGCGAGAAGTTGCTCACCTGTCCTGACCCAGCCGACGCACCGAAACCCACATCGGCAATCGTCGGGTTAGTTGCGTAGGTGTACAGGGAGCCAAGAGTTGTCCCGTTGTCCGAGAACTGTATCGTCCAACTCGCGCTGGCAGTGTTCAGCACCATTTGCAGGTGTTGAACCCCGGTCCCTTGGTAAGGATAATTCCAGTTAATCACGTTGTTGGTACCGGGTCCGGCAATTGCCGAAATGGCCGCATTGGGGTTGCCACTCACCCAATCTGCCATCCACGGTGTCGCGTTTTGGTAAAGTGGGACGCCCCCGCCGCTCGTCAAGTCGGTCCCTGAGGACAGGAAAGCCAGCCCCAACCACCCGGTCCCAGATGTGGCGTTGATGCCCAATGTTAGAGTGTAGATTTGCCCGCTCGTCGGCGTAAATGGAAGATATGCATTCAAACTGCCGGAGTTATTGGGCACATTGACCGAACCGTCGGCGTTGATAAGATAGGCCGCCCATGCGGCACCGGTGGCGTCGGTGGCCGGGCTGGTGCCGTTGAGCGGCGAACCGGAACTCCCGGGGAAGCTATCTGAGTAGATGGTTGTCGCCGAGGCTGGGCCGGCAGTCATTCCCAAAATCGCCAGTGCGGCACCAGCGACAGCCGCCCTCCCCGCCAGACACCCACGGTGAGAACCACTTAAATGTGCGAAAAACTTCGATAGCATAAAGAACTCCATGCTCCTCGTGGGAGCCTCACAATTTTCCCGCCAAACCGGGCGGGCTACGGATCCACACACCAACACGGTGACGGATAATATTGCGCTTTTCTGGAGATGGCCTACACGCGCCGCTCCGTACGACTAACAACCCTAGCTCTTTGCACTACCAATCCTATAAGATTAGAATTTGATTGGCATGTGCCTGCGAGCTTTGAATCAACCTTTCCGTAAAACAACTTGACCAAATCCTAATTCTTATGCATCGCTCCTGAATCTGATTCTTCAAGCGGTACTTGTAACCTATACGGGTAGCTTATAACGTCCGGCAATCCAATGCTAGAGTTATTTTGCGCAAATCTTGTGGTCTTTGGCGAAGCGTTTCCACCGATGTTTAATGGGCAGACGAACGCTTCGCAGAGCGGACTTCGCACAGTATTTACTGGGATTGGCGATCGCGGAGAACCCGGTGCGTATCTGGAAAAAACGAAAAGCGTGAGGCCTGGGAAAGTAGTGAGAGAGCAGTCATGCGGTTGACATGCAAAAAGGATTAATCATTATCTCATTTTCGTTGCACAATCGGAAAGGATAATTCAATGAATCCCTTAATGTCGTCACTCGCGGTACTTTCGGCCAAACCATTGGTTTTGGTTTCGCCGGTGGATATTGCCATTATCGCCATCTACTTTGTCTTTGTGGTGGGCATCGGAGTTTACCTCAAAAAGTTCACCAAGACTGGTGAAGATTTTTTTATGGCGGGCCGGGAGATGACGGCGTGGATCGCGGGATTAAGTTTCCTTTCGGCTAATCTTGGATCGCTGGAATTACTGGGCTGGGCGGGATCCTCTTACGAATACGGGATTCTGGCGGTACATTGGTACTGGATTGGTGCCATTCCGGCCATGCTTCTGCTTGGACTGGTTATGATGCCGTTCTACTATGCTTCGCGCACGCATTCGGTGCCAGGTTATTTGCAGCTTCGCTATGGCGCTTCTACGCGGGCATTGTCGGCGATATGCTTTGCTTTTATGACCATATTGATGAGCGGGGTGAACATCTTCGCCATGGCCGCAGTCATGCAGGTGGTGCTGGGATGGAATATGAACCTAAGCATCTGGATATCATCGGTGACTATGGGGGCGTATGTGGTTCTGGCGGGCTTGCTGTCGGCCATCTTCAATGAAGTTCTGCAATTCATGTTGATTTGGCTAGGAGCGCTGCTGATTCCTATTCTGGGGCTGGTTCAGGCGGGTGGCTGGAGTGGCTTAAAACATCGTATTATTCACAACCTGACTCAATTCGGTATTCACAATCCGTCCAGCTATCTGCACGCCTGGGGCACATTGGGACATTTTCACGATAATCCGATGGGAATTAACTGGATAGGCATTGTCTTTGGGCTGGGTGCCGTGATTTCCATGGGATATTGGACTACAGACTTTCTGGTAGTGCAGCGGGTGATGGCAGCAAGGGATTTGCGCTCGGCGAAAATGGCCCCGATTATCGGAGCAGCGTTTAAAATGTTCGTGCCGATTATTGTTATTTTACCTGGCTTGCTGGGATTGGGGCTATTGAAGATGCAATTATTTCCACAGCCGGTGGTGGATGCCGCCGCTGCACACGGAAAAATTTTGTACAGTTACAATGATGTCTTGCCGCTGATGCTGGCCAAATATTGTGGGCCGGGACTGCTGGGACTGGGAATTACCGCGCTGATTGCGGGCTTTATGTCCGGTATGGCGGGCAATGTCACAGCGTTTGCCACAGTCTGGACGCACGATATTTATAAGCCGATGATGAATTCCAAGGCTACAGATTCGCACTACTTGGCCATGGGCCGATGGAGTACAGCTCTGGGCGTTCTGGCGAGCGTCGGCACGGCGTACTTCGTGATGCACGCGGCGGGTATCATGGACTATGTGCAGGAGCTGTTCAGCTTCTTCATCGCACCGCTCTTTGGCACAGTCATACTGGGGATGTTATGGAAGCGAACCACCGCTGCCGGCGGATTCTGGGGGCTGCTGGCCGGAACGGTGGCGTCCATCGGCATGTGGGCTTGGGTTGAGCGCTTTCCAGTCGCGTTAAAGTATATTGCCATGTCCTCGGCAGCCAAACCCATGGCGGCGGATATGTTCCGGGCACTATGGAGTTTTATCATTGTTATTGTTGTCACGGTGGTGGTCAGTCTGGCCACCAAACCCAAGCCGGAGGCGGAACTTACGGGATTGGTGATGGGATGCACGGAAATTCCGCCGGAAGGCAATTACCGGTTGATTCATCGACCTATTTTCTGGGCTGGCGTGATCACCATTGTATTCATAGCGCTGAACATCTATTTCTGGTAAGAAAGAAGGTTGTACCATGACAAATCATTCCAACTCACTGTGGTTTCTCATCGGCGCGCAATTGCTGATTTATGGCATAATTATTGAGGTCACTGGGCTTTGGGAAATAGCCCATCCGCCGGCGCAAAAGGTTGACTTGGCCTGTACGCATCCAGCAATCTGGTGGGGAGCACTGCTACTGGCGTTGGGGTTATTTTATCTTATCCGCTTCCATCCGCGTAAAGTCAAGCGCCCGAATTCCGCCGTGGAACCGCCACAAAATTAGAGGCTGTAACTGTGATTCCCCCGGAGGCTGTTTCGCGGCCTGCCCCATTCACATTGCGTTATGGGATTAACCGGCGACTGGCCGGTTTGTGGTACGGAACTCTCCCGGCGTCTGTTTGAGCCTTTGCTGAAAGGCCCTGTGCATGAAGCGAACACTCGAAAAACCCGCCGCAATCGAAATGGCGGTGAGTTTCATATCCGTACCGATGAGCAATTCCCGGGCCCGGGCCATGCGACAGCGCATTATCTCCTCATGGGGCGGTCTACCGAGTATCTTTTCAAAACGCATCTCTAGCGAGCGCCGCGACACAAACAATTGGCGGGACAGTTCGGTCACGCTAATCGCTTGGTCGACGTGCTCGCGAATACTCCGCATCGCCGCCGCTACCACTGGATCGTCAATGCCAACTGAATCTGTGGATTGCCGCAGCACCACCTTAATTGGCTCAATCTGAACTTCAATGGGACATCGCTTCTGGCCGGTCAATATGTTGTCCAGCACTTTGGCCGCCTCAAAACCAATCCGCTCACAGTTGAGTGCCACGCTTGAAAGTGTGGGGCTGGACAACTCACAGATCAATTCGTCATTATCGACTCCGATGATTCCAATATCTTCCGGAACGCGTACACCCACGAAGCGGCAGATATTGATGGCCTCATGTGCAAGCAGGTCATCCTGCGCCATTAGACCCACGGGCTTGGACAGACTCAACAACCAGTCGGCCAATTGTCGCTCCAGTGTTTTCTCACAGTGGTCCTCCAATTCGAAGTTGTGAAACGCAAGACCCGCAGTGCGCACGTGCCGCTCGAAGTACTCACGTCGCTGAACTCCCCAGTGCGTATTGAACCCACAGAACGCAAAACGCCTGAAACCGCGATCACGCAAATGTTCAAAGGCAAGTTGGCACACCATGGCCTGGTTGCTCTGGACACTATACGGTCCGCAGGAGGAGATGGGATCAATACATACGACGGGAATTCTTCTTCTCCGAAGATCGGACCGGATTTGGCGCGAGGAAATGCGACCAATGGCCGCATCGACGTGCCACATTTCAGTTGGCGGTAGTCGCTGGTCCACGTCTCCGGGAACAACGTGTAGATTCCACGGTCCATGGGCCCTAGCATAATTGCCGATCCCCTGAATGACGCCCCTGCCGAAAGCCCGGGAGGTCTCCATGAGAATTGCGATTGCGGGAATTTTGGCGGCTCGCAAACCGATCCTGCGAATACCGCGTTGAGGACGGATTTTTGCCATGTAACAACTCCGAAAATTGGATTCCTGTTCGGATCAGACGCTCGAAGTATAATATGGAAACTTGGATGCCGACAGTATCACATTGCGCAAAACATGTGATCGCGCGCGCAATGGAAGGCCATGCTGGCAGTGTGAACTTTCCCACGAACGGTAGGCGCGGAGCGGGGGGTAAAGAGGGCATCAATAGCATCACGCGGCGCGTGGCAGTCGGTAGCATTGAAAGCATTGTTTTCCCCTCATGCGGGTATAATCGCATCTAATTCTGGCCAGTACAAGGGCTTCATTCAATTGTGTCTGCCACGAAATTGACGACCCCGAACTTTGTTGCAGGCACAATTGCGAAATCGCTGATTTCGCGTCATTCACGGCCACAGCGGGCAGTTTCAGCGTCATTTCCACCTCGCGGGTGACCATGTCAGCGGTCATGGACGCGGTCATGGCCGCCAAAACCTGCCGCAGTTGGTAGGTGGGAAGGTTCGGCAACTCGTCGGCCAGATTCGACAATTGCTTTATCACAGCATCAATCAGCTTTTCAACCTTGTCATCGTCGGTGGTCGTATCCGCCTGCTGGGCCTGCTTGATAAGCAGCTCTATCGTCGCCTGCTGCTTCCGCAGCTTGGCGATCTTTTCTCTGGCCTCTGCGATGGTGTCACCATTGACTATCTCTAATATGACACTTATCTTTTTTGAAATGGTTTCGTATTGTTTTTTCCATTTCATCAGCCCATCCGCCGTCGATGGCTGCTGTGACGCCAGCACGGATTCGACCGCCCCCCGGACTTGATCGCGTAGATCAGGCATTGCTTCGAGTGTTGCTTGCAGTGCCAATAGTACTTGTTCTTCCAAGATATCGGCGCGGAAGGTCGTATTGGGGAATCCCGCGCGTATGGGATCTTTTCGCGCCGTAGGGTGGGCGTAATAACGAACATAGTTATCACGCGGCCCACAGGTCTGCCCCTTGAGGAGCTTTCCGTCTTGTTTGGCGGCTATTAACCCTGTAAGCAGGTATTGACTATCGGCTTTCGTGTTCCGGTATGGTACTGGACGATCTGGCCTACCACGTTGTGTCAGGATGTTCTTAATTTTGCCGGACGCAATGCTTTTCAGCGGATCTGGGAGGAATTCTTCCAGATATGGTTGATTTTGAATAGTCCACTCTTCGGCCGGCCGCAGACGCACGGGCAGATTCTTACGCGTTGCAATTATCGCCGGGTCTATCCTGACCGGCTGTGGATTGCCTTTGAGTCGTTGGTAAAAGCGCGCTGCGCTGGTACGGCCGGAAATGCCCCAGCCGGTATATATAGGATTTTCGGCAATGACCTCAACCTGCCGCTGGGTCCAGTTTCCACCCCAGGGTGCTTTGATTCCCTCGGTGTTCAGCTGATTAGCGATTCGGTGGCCCCCCAGCCCATCCACATATCGTTGCCGAAAAATGCGGCGAACCACTTCTATTTCCTGCGCATCGCCGGGAACCATATAAACCTTCTCATCCTTCTGCTTACGGTAGTGCCCCTTGTTGCCCCCGCCGTATTCGCCCAGCACGTCTATTATCTGACGGGTTTCGTGATGAAGTTTCTGTTGTGTGCCGTCGCGCATGTCTCGAATGATGAAAAGCGGTTTATTCTGCGCACTGGCGTAGAGGCGATACAGGCCATAGTTGGTGTGTGAGGGGGTCGCAACGGTTCCATGTTCAAGCGATCGCTGATAGCCCTGAGTGCTGCGCATCGATGTACTCTTCACTGTATCCTGTGCTGCCTGATACTTAATGACCTTGACGACATCGGCATATGGCCCCTCCGGCAAGTCACTGTTGGCATGATGGACCGTAATTCCATGACGCAGCAGCTCATATTCAGCCCACATGCCATGTGCGGCACCTCCGCGCGAGAACCGGTCTTCAACCAGCGCCAGCACGACATCGAAATCATTGACTGTACGTTTGCGCTCAATCAATTCATCGAGATCAGTACGGTTTCCGGGTTTGGAGCCGGATACTCCGGCCAACACAATATCGTTCCCGGCCCAGATCATCTGCCGCTTTTTGGCATAAGCATTCAAACACTCAATCTGCGCGGGGATGGATGTTTCGGTCTGCTGGTCCGTACTACAACGGACCAGGTTGACGTACCGTTTACCTATTAATTCGTTGTTGTCCATGTTGACTCCTCGGACTGCCGAGTTCTTGGCGCACCATCGCTGCCACAAGGAGGCCCAGCGCTGTCCTGAACTGACGATCCTCTTCATTCGTCTGAGGTTGGACCTTGACCCTCATACTAGTTTTTAATCTTTTTCTCATGAATCCTTTCCCGTTTCGGTTTTGATTATCCGTGCCACCAATCAACGCAAATCCGGCCAAGTTTGAAATACCGCTTCTTCAAGAGTTCGGCACGAAATGATTTGAACCGACTCCGACGGAGTAAATTCTGCCGCCGATGTGGGGTGCACAAATAATGTCACCGGTGCGGCGATGTCGCCAGCGTCAAGTGCGGCCTTCAACGCTTGGCTTATCGCCGGCGCGATGGATCGAACATTGCGGAATAAATCAATTTCGCCAATATAGATATTATGTTGGGGAACAGATTTTTGTAAGTACGAGCCAATCAACGCGATGCACAGCGGCAGGCCCAGAATCGGGTAATACTGACCCGTTCCGGGCAGCCGACAGTTGATCGAATAGTTGAGATCTCCGAAATCCATGTCTTTCATCTGCGAAATGCAACTTACAAGTTGTTCGATTTCACGTCGTGGCAGGCCCGGCGCGGTCATTCGCCCGCGCGCTCCGTCGCCGGGGACTGTGACGGCGGCTTGCAACTCCAACTCGCCGGTACCCGCACCGGCGAATGTGCGCGCCATCGCGGGCCGGGCTTCACAATGTGGCGCTGGTTCCAGGCGAATGGTCACAGGGTCGAATCGCAACGGCATCGGCTGGAGCAGCGGCGGCCCGTATCGGTTCTTTCTTACGGCGAGGAGCGAGTACTGCATCGCTCGGCGCAATATTAAACTTGTGTCCACCGAATGTTCCAACGATTTCGGCCCTGCCAAATCGCCACGTTTTGTCTGATGACACAGGAGAATCGTGGTAATTCCATGTTCCTCGCACATTCTTGCGAAATCAAGCACCTTGGCATAGCTCTTGGTGGCGCTGCTGGCGAGACCCTGGCCTTGGATGCTGTCGAGGACTATCAGTCTTACACCGTGATATATTCCTCCCGGCGACAATACCTGCCGCATGAAGAAATCTGGCAAAGTTGTAACGTCAAATACATTGTGATCGACATGGACGTGTGCCAACGCACGGGCGATATTCACAGGCGTCCAATCTGAGGTCATCTGCTGTGCGCGCCGTTTCATTTGCGACGGAGCTTCTTCCGTGAGAATCGTCAGGCTGGGAATATCCTGCTGCCCCAAGTCCAGGCAGATCTGTGTAGCAAGACGGGATTTGCCACCACCTGGCGATCCGGAAAGCAGGTAACGTGCTCCGGCCACGAACTCCCCGCCGATAGCGTCTTGAAAAAAGCCGAGGCTTTCAGATAGTGGCAACTTGCCGCGCGCGTCAAACGCCGTTGAGAGCAGTGTATTTGCCGGTACCGAGCGCAACATCCCGGCGATGGCTGGTGCTGGATTACTGTTGGTGGTGACGAGCTGGTTTTGACTATACATGAGAGTTCCTTTTGAAAATACATACACGCTCCGCTTTCACAGACCCGCAGAGCAAAAAGGGCCGATTATTTGACGTAAAACTTTTCGTCCTCCGGCTCGACGCGAACACCGCTGGGCGGAATCTCCCCGGTGTCTTCAAAGTATTGATTTAAACCGGACTTTGAAATCGATTCTTGAATTACAACGAGATTCGGCTGCGTCTTCCTCGCCCATCGGAGTACCGCCTCCTCGTCGTCAATGACGAGTTTCATCCCGGCGTGGCGAAAGCCGATTCTTCCAGCCGGGAGCGAAATGCTTTTCTGACGACTCCCCTGCTCCGCAATGGCAGCGAGGGCAAAATCCCGTAATTCGCGGCCAAAGCGGAGCAGCAGGTAGTCCTCCTCCCGCCTTGCTCTCATTTTTTCGTGTTCCGCCCATTGCGCGCAGCGTTCGGCATAGGCGCGGGCTTCCACGATCTTTCGAACCACCCAATTCGCACTTTGGGCATCGTGGACAGTGAAGGCCGGGGCAATCGCCGGCGATTCCCATTCCGGCTCAGCGGTGGGCGATTCAATCACATCAGTTGCATTAGGTTCCATTTTAAAGTCCTTTCATAAAACGCAGTTGTAGCGCAGGGTTCACTCGAAATCTTCGTCAGGCCATTCGAACGAGCCGTGTTCCGAGAACAGTTCGAATGCGACGAAATCCTGTAGAAAAACCGCCTCACGCTGACATATATCCTGTGAGATTAGCTTGGCCTCCATCTGATCCAGATGCAGTTGGCTCATCAGTTCAATCTCAAGATCCTCCGGCGAGAAATTCGCTCGAAATCCTTTAACGTCGAACGATAATGCCTCGTCGCCCGTCGCCAGATCCACGATCACCCGTAATGTCGGCACCGGCTGCTCCATTGCCCCGCCACCGTTGTTTGTGATTGGTTCATTTGTTCCCATATATGTTTCCTTTCCTGCAAAAAAAAGCACACCTATAATCGCGGCAACAAAATACTCCCTAGATTTTTCGTGACCCGGCCAACCGTACACACTCAGATACACCCTTCTGAGAATCTCCTAGATTCACCAAAAGACGAATCAGCCGATATTATAGCATATTGTCTAGATAGCTCAATATCTAGATTACTAGATTGATACAACCAGATGAAGATCGTCAGCACACCAATGACGCAGTGGGGCTGACTTGGCACTGCTGTTCTGGAGTTTTGCCGTAGTGCGTCGGTCGAACCCAAAGGCCATGGGCTTACCTGCAGCGCGAAGCATAAGTATTTCGCACACGCGAACAGACGACTGGTTTTCATCTAATTTAATTGGGTACTATTTTCTGAATTCTTCCATTTTTATTCCGAAATATCCAAAGGAATCGGGACCTCGCTGGTTCGGACTACCCGACAGGGGTTGATCCCGACAATTTCCAGGATTCTGGTAATGGAGATTTTGCAAAACAGACCGGTGAATGCCGCAGTGGGAGAGAGCCATGGCTGAACAATCGCTTGATGCCACTTTGCCGGGCATTCCGTCATGGATCACGCCGGAGTTGATAGCCGATACGATTCGGGTCTGGCAACCTTATTACCCGGAATCCTTGACGGTTCAGGATGCTGTTGGCATTCTGATGAGCGTTGGAAATCTTTTTGCCTCTTTATCTGGAGTCTCCAGCCATGAAACACTTCGTTGCTCTGGCGCGGGTCAGCAGTCGGGAGCAGGAACGTGATGGGTTCTCTTTGGATGTGCAGGAAGATGCTCTGCGGGCTTATGCCCAGCGGCATGGTGCAGCCCTTTCCTTGGGGTACTGGGCGGCAGGCAATTGGGGGGTGTCGTGAGTCCTCTTTTGACTCACCTCGGCGCGGCCGCAACGAGGCTGGCAGCCAAGTGGTGTGTCCTCTAAAAATGATGTGCCCAAAAAAATTGCTACGGCCTCCGAAAACCGGGCGCAACTTGATGAGGTTCAGAATCGAATCTAAGGTGAAAATATGAAGACGCGTGAGAGCGGCATGCCCGACGAACAGATGTGGGCGTCTTTTTTCTCCCCGGCGCGGACTCTAGCTAAGCTGGGCTTGACCGAATCGTGTCACGACGTGGTGGATTTTGGCTGCGGGTATGGCACGTTCACTATTCCCGCCGCCCGGCTCGTTGGCGGTACCGTTTACGCATTTGATATTGAAAGCGAAATGGTCGAGACAACGCGGCGAAAAGCTTATGAATGTGGTCTGGCCAACGTACGTGTCGAGCAACGGGATTTCGTGGTAAAAGGTACCGGCTTGTTAGAGGAGAGTATGGATTACGTCATGTTGTTCAATATCCTGCATTGCGAGGATCCACAAACGCTCTTAGGCGAAGCCTGGCGTATTTTAGGCCGCGGCAAGCTGCTGGGAATCATGCATTGGAATTATGATCCGACTACACCCAGGGGGCCTTCGATTAGTATTCGCCCACGCCCTGAGCAGTGCCTGGCTTGGGCGGTTGCCACTGGGTTTCACTTGCACGTAATGGCAAGGGTCAACCTCCCGCCGTATCATTATGGTTGGGTGTTGGCGAAATAGTTATTTGGCAAGCGGGGGGGGGGATTTGCTGTCTCGGGGTTTTTTTTTGGAGGTGAATTTACCGTAAAAGATTTCTGGGGTAAGTTTAACTGGTCGGGGAGGCAGAAATGTTGTGGCCAGACCTTGACGCATTTTGGGCCTGCCTACATTCTGTTAAATGTCGGTGACATCTTTGGAGCCAAATTGGAGGCCAACAAACATGAAGCGGTATGTAGCATTGGCGCGGGTCAGCAGTCGGGAACAGGAACGTGAGGGGTTTTCTCTGGATGTGCAGGAAGATGCTCTGCGGGCTTATGCCCAGCGGCATGACGGCAGCATTACCAAGCTCTACCGGATCGCTGAGACCGCTACCCGTCGTGATGAACGTAAAACCTTCAAAGAATTGATCAGCTACGCCAAGGAACATGCCGCCGAGATCGACGGCCTTCTGTTCTATAAAGTGGATCGGGCGGCCCGAAACCTCTACGACTACATTGAACTTGAGAAACTGGAATCGGAGTATGGCATCGCCTTCATCTCCACCAGCCAGCCAACCGACAACAGCCCGGCGGGCAGAATGATGCGACGCCAATTGGCCATGTTCGCCAGTTACACCACGGAACAGCAGGGCTTGGATGTACGGGAGGGCCATGCCCGGAGGGTGCAGAGTGGATTGTTTTGCGGCGTTGCGCCCTACGGATACCGGAATATCCGCATTGATGGCCGGGGTTTGATCGGAGTGGATGACCAACAGGCGGAGAAAGTAAAACGCTTATATCAGATGTACGCCTATGAAAATCATACCATTGACAGTATGCGCAAAAAGCTGGTAACGGAGAATATCACATACACGGACACCATGCCCCAGTGGTCCCGCAGCAAGATACACGCGATTCTACGGGACCGGGCTTACATCGGGGAAGTGCGATACCAGGATCAGTGGTATGCCGGGAAGCATAAGCCGTTGGTGGATCGGGCCACCTTTGACCGCGTGCAGGTTCTACTGGGTGGTAAGCGATACCAAGGTCATGATCTCACCTATGCGGGCAGCCTGATAAGCTGTGGACACTGTGGCGCGGTGATTACCGGAGAATCCGTGACGAAAAAGAAAACCGGCCGGGAATATGTGTACTATCGATGCTCAAAATACACCGCACCAGGTCATCCACGCATTCGCCTGACGGAACAGGCACTGGACGTGCAGGTTCTGGCCTTGTTCGATCGCATCCGCTTACCGGATGATCTACGGCATTGGTTCCAGCAAAGCCTGCTGGCATGGTCTAAACAGCAGCGGAGCGAAACGGAAGATACAGCCAGCGATTTGCGGCGACAGATCACGCAAACCCAGCAGCGGCGTGACCGGCTTTTGAATCTGCGGATTATGGATGAAATCACCACGGATACTTATGCGGCCAAGGATACCGAATTGCGGGATCGCCTGGCGAGTCTTGAATTGCAGTTAGAGGCAAAAGGCCGTGGTCGTGATGAACATGGGGATTTGGCGTTAAAAGTGTTTGAACTCTCACAAAGCCTGAAAGATCAATGGGTTACAGCGGAAAGTCAGGAAAAGCGGCAGCTACTGGAAATTGTCTGTTTGAACTTGACGTTAACAGAAGAAAAGCTTGATTTTTCAATGCGAAAGCCCTTTGATGTCCTCACCAAAGGGCTTATGTCACCAGATAATCGGGGCGACAGGATTCGAACCTGCGACTTCCTGGTCCCAAACCAGGCGCTCTAGCCAGGCTGAGCTACGCCCCGATGAAGCTTTAATCTACCCGATTTGCCTGAAACGTACAAAGCACACGGTGATCCCGCCCTTTTATAAGAGCCTGATTGAAAAGTCCGATGCGGGTTCATTGGCTTGGCAAATGGTGGATGCAAGGATGCAGATCCGAAGCATATTCCGGAATATGTTGAGGATCGAGGACGCCGCAGGCGGCCGTTTGCCGCCCCAGGGCGCTGCCGGCGGAGGTTCCAAACAGGCTCTAATCCGCAATTTCATCAATCGCGGGTGCTTTTTTGACTGGCCAACGCTATTATATCAAGGAGTATCATTAATCAGGGCGAATGTCGCCCGGCCTTCACGAGGAGACTCTATGTCCGTTGGCGCAAATATTGAATCCATTATGCATGAAAATCGCACTTTTGCGCCGCCGGCGTCATTTACCGCCAAAGCGCACATCCGTTCGCAGGAACAGTATGAACGCATGTACCGCAAATCCATCGATCATCCGCAGGAATTCTGGGCGGAGATGGCCGGCGATCTGGCCTGGCTGACTCCTTATTGCCATGTTCTGGATGACAGCAAGGCACCATTTTTCAAATGGTTTACCGGCGGCAAAATCAATATCGCGCAAAACTGCCTGGATCGGCATGTTGATGCGGGGCTGGGCAATAAGCCGGCGATTCTGTGGGAGGGTGAACCCGGCGATGCCAAAACGCTTACTTATCTGGAGCTTTTAAAAGAAGTTTGCCGGCTGGCCAATGCGTTAAAATCGCACGGCGTGCAGGCCGGCGACCGTGTGGCCATATATATGCCCATGATTCCCGAAGCGGCGGTGGCCATGCTGGCCTGCGCCCGAATCGGTGCGGTGCACACGGTCATATTTGGCGGTTTTGCCGCGGAATCGCTGGCTGATCGCATGAATGACGCCAAGGCCGTCGCGGTGATCACCGCGGATGGCGGCTGGCGGCGCGGCAAAATCGTGGAATTGAAAAACAATGTGGATGCGGCTCTGGCCAAGACGCCAAGCGTGCAGCGGTGTATCGTCGTCAAGCGAACCGGACAGAATGTCGCCATGCAGCCGGGAAGGGATGTGTGGTACCACGATTTTATATCCGGCAGTTCGGAACATTGCCCGCCGGCGGCTCTGGACAGCGAACAGATGCTGTTTATTTTGTACACCAGCGGGACCACCGGCAAGCCCAAGGGCGTGGTGCATACCACCGCCGGGTATCTGCTGGGTGCTTATATGACATGTAAATATGTATTTGATTTAAGAAAAGAGGATATTTACTGGTGCACGGCGGACATCGGCTGGGTAACGGGGCACACGTATATGGTCTACGGTCCGCTGGCCTGCGGAGCCAGCGTTGTGATGTATGAAGGAGCGCCCAATCATCCGGATATGGACCGGTTCTGGGCCATTATAGAAAAATACCGCGTGAGCGTGTTTTATACCGCCCCCACCGCCATCCGCGCATTTGTAAAATGGGGCGATCAATATCCGCAACGACACGACTTATCGAGCCTGCGACTTCTGGGCACGGTCGGCGAACCGATTAATCCGGAAGCCTGGATGTGGTATCACCGGGTTATTGGCGGAGGAAAATGCCCCATTGTGGACACCTGGTGGCAAACCGAAACCGGATCGATCATGTGCACCCCGTTGCCGGGAATCACACCGGGCAAGCCGGGCAGTTGTGCGATTCCATTTTTTGGCGTGGATCTGGCGGTGGTGGATCGCGACGGGCAGGAGGTACCGGCGGATACCGGCGGGTATCTGGTGATTCGCAAGCCTGTGCCGAGCATGTTACGCACCGTCTACGGCGATGATGAGCGCTTTAAGAAGCAGTACTACAGCGATATTCCGCCCTATTACTTCACCGGTGATGGCGCCCGGCGCGATAAAGACGGCTATTTCTGGGTGATGGGCCGGGTGGATGATGTCGTCAATGTTGCCGGACACCGGTTGGGCACCATGGAAGTTGAAAGCGCACTGGTCGCCCACGCCAATGTGGCGGAAGCGGCGGTAGTGGGCCGCCCCGATGAACTTAAGGGACAGGCATTGTGCGCATTTGTAACCGTTAAAGCGGGGATCGGCACCGATGACGCGCTGAAGCAGGAATTAAAAAGCTGGGTGGCCAAGGAAATCGGTGCCATCGCCCGGCCGGATGAAGTGCGTTTCACGGAAGCACTGCCCAAAACGCGCTCCGGCAAAATCATGCGCCGCCTGCTGCGGGATATTGCCGCGGGCAAGCAATCCGTGGGCGACACAAGCACCCTGGAAGATTATTCCGTGCTGGCCAAATTGCGCGAAGACCAGGAATAACCTCACGGCCGAAATCTGCCGGCAT
>JAJZJL010000194.1 GCA_021810145.1 Planctomycetota bacterium
TTGGCCTCCTTTTTACGTGCAGGATAATCTTCGCCAGCCTTCCTTGGCTGGACGCTCCTATCATCACCTGTCAAGCAACTTTACGCCAGAGCCGAAAACTAAAAGACCCTGGGCAGGGGAGGCGTTAAAAATGGATCGAAAAAAAAGGCCCGGGGTGATCCTGAACCCCGAGCCAGGCCTGCGTTGTTTGGTAAATATCCGGTCCAATGCCGCCGTTAATGGTGTCTCCATCCGTCATGATCAAAATACCGGCCATGGAATCCGCCATAAGGGCGGAAAAATGGATGGTACCAGGGATGATAGAAAGCCCAGGGCCGGAAGCATCCAAGTGAAAAATACAGTGACGGCCCAAAGCTATACCGCGGCGCACAATATGCGGGTGGGTAATACGTTGGAGGGTTGTAATAAACCGGTGGGGGACTGTAAACAACCGGTGGCGGAACATAATAAGATGGCGGTGTGTAATACACCGGCGGCGGTGTGAGAACCGGTGCCTGGGTTCCGGCCATATTCGGTGCCTGGGCCCCGGCCATGTTCGGAGCCTGCACATAGGCCATATTCGGAGCCTGTGCGTACGCCACCGGCGGCGTTGCATAAGTAACCGCCGGAGGTGAATAGACAACTGGCGGCGGCACATAAACGGCTGGGGGTGGGCAATACACCGGCGGCGGGCAGAAAATAGGCCGCGGACAGAATACCGGCAACGAAATTCCCACACCAAAACTGATACCGACTCGCGCATCAGCGGGGCGAGCCAACCCAAACGTTAATGCGGCCACGCCGGCCACGGCCAGAACTTTGGCGGTTTTGACGATACGCACTGAATGATCTGAAAAACTGTTGGAAAGCAGCATGTTGCACTCCTTACCGTAAGCGCCACGGATATTCTCCAAGGTACAACGCCGATCATCGCATTTCGTTGCGATAAGCGGTTTGTTTTCCTCGTAAGAATAGTTTACTCATTGAAATTAATAAGTCAATAAAAAATCCCGATAATTCACAATTTTCGTTTTGCACAATCTATTCATTTATTGTTACGTCATAATAATCCATATTTACGAATATTATGGTCTGATAACCCGATATCTTCGCTATTTTTCTTTGCTTTTGGTGCGCGATGGAATACCATAATCCTGTTGGCCAGAGAGACCACACGCGACGGACAGACTTCTCGGTGCTGTCTTTGTGCTTACCGAGCCGCGAGTGGAAGCTGACAAGGCTGGAGCGTTTTTCAGGCTTTGAAGCCTATACGCCTGTCAAGCAGTGCCCGATCAACGGGATCGGCATGAGCGGACATGGATTTAAGTGTTGCCGAAGGTTGTCGGCTCGATTGTTTCGAGTTTACCGGATTTAACTTCGGCGTTGTTTTGGAGATCGTCGCGTTTCGTCAGGATGGCGTGCGCACCTGAGAGTTTGACCCCACGCGGGCAGTTGAACAAGGGATAACTTCTTGAAGCGTTATTCCGCAAGGATGCCGTTAAGACCGCTTATTCTGGAGATAGTGCATGCGTCATTCAAGACCATTAACCAAAAGCGAGAATTGGGAACTCGCCATTCTTTTAATGATTATGGTAGGGGTTCTCTTAGCGGTTACCGTAGTGTGGAGACTTAATAAGGTACCGCATCTTTGGGCGTTGGTAGATCCTCGCGTGGCATTGGCCGTCAATGATACATCCAATCCCGTCGTTAACAGAACCAATCCTATTGTTAGCCCCGCAGTTGCGGTGAAAAAAGCGATTGCCGCACCGGTGGGGGTGTTGCACCGGGTGCGGCCGCAAATTGCACGTAAACCGCTGATTCGCCGGCAAACCGTAGCCCGGCCGCGGATCCGGCACGTTGACTCATACTGGTACCATGGACATCGTTATGTGTATTGGAAAACCTTGATTCTGCGGGTTACCAGTTACGCGCCGGATCGCAAATGCTGCTGGCCGTACCCCGGCACCACCACTGCATCCGGAGCCAGTGTCTGGACCAATGATGGTCATCTGGTAGCAGCCGATACACGGTTGATACCGTTTCATTGCATGGTGCGCGTGCCGGGCTATGACTATGACCGGCCGGTTCCCGTATTGGACCGGGGTGAAGCGATTCACGGTTATCGTCTGGACGTCCTGGCACCGACATTCTGGGGCGCACAGCATTGGGGTGTGAAACTTCTGCGTGTAAGAATTTACCGGCCGGTTGCCAGATGGTGAGTTTCCCGGCATATTGGCGTTGTGATCAAACGACTGATTATCAATGCGGATGATTTCGGATTTTCCCGTTCAGTTACGGACGGCATCCTCCATGCGCACCGGGCGGGTATTCTAACGAGCACCACGCTCATGGCGACCATGCCGGATTGCGACCGGGCGCTGGAAATGGCGCAAAGTAATCCCAGTCTGGGTGTCGGAATTCATCTGTGCCTTACGCAGGGATCGCCGCGCTCCGGAAAACTGCGATATCTTGTAAGCGGTGATAACCGATTTCCCCGTAAAATCTGGCAGTTGTTGCGGCGAATCGAATTGAACCGCGGGGCATTGGATGAAGCCAAAGCGGAATGGGCCGCACAAATTGAATATGCGCTCAAGCACGCGATAACTCCCACACATCTGGATTCCCATAAACATATTCATCATTGGCCGGCATTATCGCGGATTGCCACGGACCTGGCCCGGCAATATCACATTGCGCGTATCCGCAGTGCGGATGAAATTAACGTCCGTGGAACGCCGAGGTTATCTGCCGGTTATCGGGCGTTGCGATTACTGGCTCGAAAATTAAAGAGCCGATGTGCGCAGTCGGAAGTGCGCACCACCGACTGGTTTTTCGGTCTCGCGGCCACGGGAAAATTTTCCGCCGCCGTCTGGCACCACCTGCTGGCGCAATTGCCCGCGGGGACAGGGGAAGTAATGGTGCATCCCGGCTATTTTGCGGATCTGGACACCGGCAGCACCCGGTTGACCACGCAGCGGCAATTGGAATTAGATGCGTTATGTGATTCCGCGGTGATTGCGGCGGTCGGGCAATACGCGGCGGATGCGAAAATCCAAAGGATTCATTTCGGCCAACTTTGACTCTGCAGAGAGTATTACCATTGGGCAGCCTGCCGTTGGATTCGACTTTATCGGGCGTAAATTGTCACTTTCAACGGTCCATGCAATCGAAGAAATGGAAGCGGGGGGCGAAGCGGCATCGCCGGTTTTCATATCTGGACCGGTTTCTTGCCGCAACCGCAATTAAAAAAGCGGATCCGCCGTTTTGACTCAGGCTTGGTGCGATGCTTTGCCGATAACATAAGAACTGTGTTCGTGCCCTGTTCGCGCGGGTTCCGAAGTTGCCGGTTTGCACCAAACTGGCCGGCGAATGTAATGACGTTGGGGAGACCATAAAAGGATGCGGTGAAACCATGAAAGTATCACGGGCGATCTGGACGGATAAAACCGGCTGGAAAAATCAGGTAACATGCAATGGATCGGCGGCACAGGCGAAATTGGTGCTGGTGTTTGGTTCACCGGCCCTGATGAAGCAGCCCGCGCGGTTCACCGAACTCAAAAAGCTTTATCCGCTGGCAAATATATGCGGATGTTCCACGGCGGGAGAAATTGCGGGTGATCAGGTGACGGATGATACCCTGACCGCGACCTCCGTCACATTTGAAGGCTCACAAATTCATACGGCCAAAGCGATTATCGATGATCCGGCGAAGAGTTTTGCGGTTGGCGCACAACTGGCCTCGGAACTGCCGCGGGAAGATCTGGCGCATATCTTTGTGCTCTCCGACGGCCTGGCGGTCAACGGCAGTGAGCTGGTGCGCGGGCTGACAAGCAACGCGCCGGCGGGCGTGGCAATCACCGGTGGTTTATC
>JAJZJL010000081.1 GCA_021810145.1 Planctomycetota bacterium
ATCCGAAAATTCCTGCATGACCGCCAGTACATGATCATCCACCTGTACCACTTCCAGCGGGCCGCCGTGCACAGCCTTAAATCCGATGGCTTGCACATCGCGCATGCTGTCAATGACGCCTGCCCGTACCAGTTCCTGAAGGTGCAACTCAATGGCCGCCCCGTGATCAGGTAACGTCGCGTTGCCGGATTGTTTCGATTTTCCAGTGGGTGTAAAAGTCCATGCGCTTTCCGGCAGGCCGATGCGATCAGCCGCGCCTTCCGCCAGCACGCGTTCGCCCGCGGCCATGTCAAAGAGCTTGTACTTAAAGCTCGTGGAACCCAAATTGGCAACCAGAACAATCATGCAAAATCCAAAACAACCATGCTTCATTCGGCCCGGTCTGCGGGCATCGCATTTCCCATGGATCCGCGCAAGCTTGCGCCGTGATCCACCGCGCCGATGCCGTGCCGCTTACCTGATCTCCGATTCCGCTGGCAGCAATATCCATCGGATCCATCGGCTTATGATCACCAGGCGGCCGTTGCCACCGGTTAGAAGTTTTCCATCAGGCCTTCGGTTGGCCGGGCGATCACATGTGATGCGATCAGTTCACCGGTCTTCTGCGCTGCCGCGGCCCCGGCTTCCACCGCCGCCTTCACTGAACCGACATCGCCTTTGACAATGACTGTCACATACGCTCCGCCGATCTGAATGCTTTTCACCAGCGAAACATTCGCTGCTTTGAGCATGGCATCGGTGGCTTCCACAATGCCGGTCTGACCTTTGGTTTCAATTAATCCCAGTGCGTGTGCCATAATATTGGCTCCTGAAAAAGTTTATTCTTAACCTGTTCCAATCCGCCGCCAAAGCTGCGGATTTCTCTGGTCGCCATTGAGCGACGGCTGCACCTGGTTCTGGCCGCGGCCTGATGTTCCCGCCGCGCCGCAGGGGCAACATGACCCGACGTTATTTCTTCGCTGCGGGGGCCGCTGGAGCAGCTTTGCTCTTGGGCAATACATGCACCAGATCTTCATGCGGTCGGGCAATTACATGCACCGCGAGCACTTCACCGATCTTCCCGGCCGCTTCCGCCGCCGCGTCGATTGCTGATTTCACCGCTCCGACATCGCCGGTGATAAACGTGGTTACGATACCCGAACCGATTTTATCCCAGCCGATCATCTGCACGCTGGCGGATTTCAGGGCGGCATCGCTGGCTTCAATCAGCGATACCAATCCGCGGGTTTCAATCATGCCTAATGCCTGTGCCATAAAAACTCCTCAAAAAATTCGACCTGTCGTTCCACCGCCGGTCGTGTCAGCGGATCAATTCTATGCGCGTCGCTGATTCCAGATCACACGCGTTGCCTTCATCGGTATCAATATGTACTTCCAGCCGTACCTTCGGGTGCTCACGCACGCGCAGATTATCAAACACCACGCCGCAGGGGCCATGGACAGCGAGTTTCATCATGTCGCCGTCCTTGACGTTGTAGTGCGCCATATCCGCGGCATTCATATGCACATGCCGCATGGCCCGGATTACGCCATTTTTCATGTTCAACGCGCCGTACGGTCCGACGACCACCATGCCCGGCGTATCTTTGTGATCACCGCTGATTCGCAGCGGCAAATCGATTCCCATAAATATGCCGTCGGTGTAGCTGAGTTCAATTTGCGTGTAGTTGCGGATCGGTCCCAATATGCGAACATTTGGGATCATTCGATTGCGCGGCCCTATGATATTCACGAGTTGTTCGCTGGCGAATTCGCCTTCCTGATACAGGTCCTTAAGCTTGGTAAGCCTGGATCCAGGGCCGAAGAGAACATCCAATGATTCCTGTGATACGTGCATATGCCGCGCGGAAACATTGACCACCAGCGGATTAGGGCCGCCATTGTGACTCGCAGGCTTAATAACGCGGCCTTCAGCGGCCAGACGTTTACGCAATGACTCACGGACAAGATTCTCAACCGTTTTGCGATCCAAAACTGCGGAACCGGATTCAGCCATTACAATGCCTCCTGAAGCCATCATCGGCAAGTTGTGGAATATTCTAAAAGAATTTGAAATATTTTGCAACTATGATGAAAGAATGAGATTATTGGGATAAATTCATAGGCATCCTGAGCTCACTGATTCCCAGGATTCTGCCGATAAGACCCCAAATAGAAACGAGCGCGAAGCTTCTTTTCGATGCGCCACGATGTATTTGGTGCCTGCGCACTGTCCATCGATTGGAATAGGCGGAAGCCGGTCGGTTTGACAAGCATTGGTGCGGCGGATTCAATGTCGCTCCAGAAACTTGGCGACAGGGTGTCAGCTATGACTCGAATCGACGGTGGGTTATAATACTCACGGAGTAATGGTTGATGTCAACGATAACATCTAAAGAAGCTATTAGAATAGAATGGAAAGATGGTAATCGCCCAGTCTTTGTCTCGCCAAAGGACGAAGACCGATTCTATACGACATCTCAGGAAGCCGCAGAGGCGTTGCGGCATCGCGATAAAATTGCTCAGTTCCAGAAGGAAATTATGGCGATTCTTAAACACCTGCGGGAATGGATGCGCTCCCACGCTTCGGATGTTGATAAATGCTACTTCGGCTTCAGATCGGGCCGTCAGGTCATTTTCGTTGTGCCCAGGTCGGCCAAGTTCGATTTCAAACTTAGTGACGAATTGACACAGTTGGACATCGAGTTGGCGGAAAAATTTCATCTTTCCCGATGCGAAATTATGCAGGTCCCGGGATACTCAGCGGAAACGCTTTCAACGTTCATTGACCCAAGCGAGGCAATTCTTATTTATGGCTTCAGCGCATGACCACCGCGCCAAGTGGCGACATAACAGGGAATTTCTGGACACAATTCAACAGGATTGCTACGCTGATTGGATGGTTACTGTCGCGTTCTACGCCGCAGTTCACTGCGTGGAATCGCTTCTGGCCAAAGACAAAATCAGCCATGGCATGACCCATGAGGGCCGCAATGATTGCCTGAAAAGAAACAATCGGTATAAGAAAATTTGGGAAAATTTCCGCCCGCTCTATGAGGCCTCGATGGTTGCACGGTACCTCTGTTACAACGGGAAATCCAGCCCATCCTTCGATCAATGGATGCACGTGGAGGATATCAAAAAGCGTCTTATTGAGGGAAATCTCCGTGAAATCGAGAGATCAGTCCAAAAACTCGCCAGTTGAGCCAATTGGTCCGAACTCCGGAAAGCAGCCTGTCAGCCAATCTTCGTTCATCGGTAGCCGCGGATGATCATTTCGCGCTAACATTACCAACGGGTATAATCGAATTCCTGACTTGAGGTATCTCGGATGTGCCGCGATTTTGATTATTCAGTTGCCCGACGCCGACGTTTTTGGCGCATTGATTCCGTTCTGGCGGCTCTGCTGAGTGTGGGATCGGCGAGTGTCGCCATTCCGGCGAGTCAGGCATTTACAGCCGATATTGGTACAGCGGGCTCGCACCAGCCGCTGATTCTGCCTTTTCATATTGGTAAGCCGGGAACGGGAAAGACCAGCGAACCCAACCCGCTGCCGCAGTCCGAGTCGTTAAGTCCTCAAATGAAATTTAACATGATGGGCTGGCCCTGGTTGAAGGAAAATAGCGGTGTCGCACAGCCATCCCCGCAGCAGATTAATGCCGACCTGCAGGCAGTGCTAGCGGGAATGAGCAGCAGTGCCCGACGGTTGAAAGCCGCTGATGCCGGTGCCGGAACGCAGGCGGTGCAGAAGAAGATCATCGCCCGATTGGATCAGCTCATTAAAATCGCGGAGCAGTCGCAGGGAAAAAGCGGGGGACAGCAGAAAAACAAATCGCAGCAGCAGCAGTCCATGTCCATGCAGCAGTCCACAGGAAACAACACCTCGCCGATGACCCCGAGCCATTCGGCGAAACATTCTTACATTCCTGGCGGCGGTGTAATGAATCCCGGCAGCCTCAAATCATTTATCTCCAACAAGCGGCAATGGGGTAACCTGCCGGCACGGGAGCGCAATATGATTCTCAATGCCCTGCGCCATCAAACCCTGCCGCAGTATCAATCGCTGGTTCGGCAATATTATGAATCCCTGGCCAAACTGAATCAGCGGAAGTGATTCGCTGTGAATTGCCCGAAATAAATGAAAAAAATGCGAATTGGCCCGGCTGCTGGCATCATTTGCCGGTGCCGGGCAGTTGCCTATCGGGGAATTTGCCATTACTGTTTCCGGTCTTGAAACGATGGCTTTTATGCTTGCGGAGTTAAATCATGGATTTGCATATTGCGGTGTTGCCCGGCGATGGCATTGGTACGGAAGTTGTCGATGCATCCATGCGTGTGCTGGATGTTGTGGCGAAGAAGTTCAAACACACGGTTCATGCGGAATTTGCCGATGTCGGCTGGGCTGCCATCGATAAGCACGGCACCGCCTTGCCCGCTTCCACCCTGGAGATCTGCCGGCGCAACGCGGCCATTTTGTTTGGTGCTGTGGGGTTGCCGGATCGGGACCAGACCTTGCCGCAAAAACAGCGCCCCGAACGCGTGGCCCTGCTGGAGTTGCGCAAAGGCTTGTTCGCGAATTTGCGGCATGTTCTCCTGCCGCCGGGTTTAGCCAGCCGCTGCCCGCTGAAAATGGAACTCATCAAGAACGGCATTGACATCATGATTATCCGGGAGTTGACCGGCGGACTGTATTATGGCCAGCCGCAGGGCGTCAGCGGCACCGCTCCGGAACGCAAGGCTGTCGATACGCTGGCCTACAGTGAACATGAAATTATCCGCATTCTCAAAGTCGGTTTTGAAACCGCCCGCAAGCGTCGCAAGCGCTTAACCAGCGTGGACAAGGCCAATATTTTGGCCACCAGTCAGTTGTGGCGCGAACTGGCCACGGCCATGGGCAAACAATATCCGGATGTGCATCTGGAACACATGTACGTGGATAACGCCTCCATGCAGCTTTTGCGCCGGCCTTCAGAGTTTGATGTCATTGTTACGGAAAATACCTTTGGCGATATTTTAAGCGATGAAGCCTCCATGCTCGCGGGGTCCATCGGTCTGGTGCCGTCCGCATCTTTGGGCGCTCCGGACAGCCAGGGAAAATCCGCTGTGCCATTTTACGAACCCATCCACGGCAGCGCCCCGGACATCGCGGGCCAGAATAAGGCCAATCCGGTGGCAACCATTCTCACCGTCGCCATGATGCTTAACTATACCTTCGGTTTAGCACATGAGGCGGCCGCCATTGAAAAAGCGACATTCGCGGTGCTCAATGCCGGCGAAAAACTCACCGGTGATTTAGGCGGCAAGGCAACCTGCAGCGAAGTAACCGACGCGGTAATCGCGGGGCTGTGAGGGGCAAGGCCGGATCGTCGGGGCTGGCAGTTTCACGATGGGGCATCACAGCCCTGACGCGACGCGCCAATTCTCCACGCGCAGTTCCTTAACGACTTCCCGCAGACGCTCCATCCTGTCAGCGGTAACCAGAACGAGATTTCGCTCAATGGCCTGCGCGATGATCCAAAGATCGCACTCATCAATGCCAAGCTCGGAACCCGTAACCGGATGCGACCATTTTTCCGGCCATTTCGCCTTATTTGGTTGATATTGTCCGACAAGGCGGCCTTTAATTTCGCCATAAGTATCGGCGGTGTGTTTTGTAACGTCCTGGACGAGGATTCCATTGTATTCGAGAAAAGTCTCAATATCCTTTCGCGCGGCGTCGCGGTCGATTCCCTGCAAGCAATACCCTACACCTGCTTCGCCCAACGCCACGACCGGTAAATGCAAAACCGCCTTACGCGCTCGCCGCGCTGCCCAGACGCGCTTGGAATCCGCCGCTTCAGCATTCATCATGTCGAACAAGACATTCGTGTCTATCAGGTATTCGTCCACCCTCAATCCTCGGTAAACAGATGCGCTGTTTCCTTAACTGCCGCTAAGATATCCTGCGATTTTATCGGTTCACAACGATTAATAGTGTCTTCCGATGCCGCCGCGCGGTACTCATCGGAAATATATTCATGCAGGGGAATCCATGCATTAAAATCTGGGCGGAAGTAGCCCTCGAACTTGCAACCTACGCCGTGCCTTTTCTTCCCGGAAAAAATGTCCAGTACCTGGCGTTCCAATCGCGGCGGCAAGTCATAGAGCCGCAAGACTGCGGCGTCCATTCGCAGTAGTGCCTCCTTAACGGCCGTACCGCCAAATGCTCCCGGTGTGGGCTCGCCGCTGGACCTTGCGGCAGCCAGGTAGGCTTTAGCGGTGTGAACAACCTCATCAATCTCCCGACGGGAAACGAGGGGTATTGGCAATTTCTCAATTGTGCCCGCCAACACGTGCCGGGAGGTTCTGTTTGTGTGTGCAAATGCGTTAGCAAATGGAGAGTTGAGAATTGCCCAGAAATATTCGAGTGGTATTCCCGATCGCGGACGTACCACCAAAAAATTATTGTTTACCGCGTGGCCTGCCGAATCAAGGATTGCTCGGACCAGCCAAGGTGCAGCAAGACGGCCTTGGTTTACAACGAGTTGGCCTATCCCAAGTTCGGTACCAGATCGGGGGATTCGGATCACATCTCTGTCCAACCGGCATAGAGCCTCTTTTGGGGTGCCAAAAATCGCAGTATCGGCCATATTCCCGAGGAATGTATTGGCGTAACCCCGTCTCCCTTCCTTTTCCGACCGAATAACCGCATCCGTCGGCAGTCGATCCCGGCGAACGAACGAGAAGCCTTGGCCAACCCTGGCTACGCTTCCTAAGCGAGGATAATTGGAGCAATAACGCCAAACTGATTCAAGTTCGCGCCACTGCAACGAGTAATCGGGCGGTTGGCCGAGAACTGACTGAGGAACTCTTTCAAATTTCCCAATAAAATGGGTGCGACGGAATTCCGCCAGATCCGCACGCGTAAGGCGACTGTACAGGGTGCCGCCCGGTTTGTGGACTTTATGAGCATTCCGCCGACAGACCAAGAGCACCACCTCGTGGTGCGAGTAAGCGAATACGCCGTTGGGTAGCAGACATATCTCCGAAATTTCATACTCTCCAACTAGAAGCTTACGCAGGGACCTGCCCTCCGGGCTGTGTAGTGCACCAACGGGTAGAACCACCCCGAGAACTGCCCCAGCCCGCAAGGCGGGGACAACCCGTAGAAGCATTTCCATCGCTTTGGTGGTTGCTTTGATGGGAATCTTGCAATTTTCCCTTTCCCGCTTGTCAAATTCCTCGTATGGTGGGTTCGCCAGGACGATAGTGGCTTTGGCGGCATGTACTTGGAGTCTATCGGATTCGAACATGTCACCTTGTTCTAATTTCCATCCGTTGGAGTGTGGAGCATCAGCGAGAGTAAGTGACAGCCTCGCCACTTCCAGTGCGAATGGGTCCAACTCTATGCCATGGAGCCTTTCTTTAAGATATTTATGCTTGCCTTCGGCGGTTTTGCCCGTACAAAGCTCCCGTAAAAGCCGCATGGCACCAACCAGAAACACTCCGGAACCACAAGCTGGCTCGAAAACATGGCGTTCTTTTTCCGGAATCTCGGTAATCCATGGCCGCAACCTGCCAATTATGTAATCTACGAGATATTGGGGCGTGCTGTGAATGCCTAACTCTTTGCGAAGTTTCTTTGGGACCAATGCGTTCTCATAAACATCGGCCAACGCTTCGGGGGTAACATTGGCAAGATCAGAACTTTGGAAAATTTCATGAGCGGCTGCCTGAACGGCCGATGCCCATTTGGTACCGCCAGGCGGAAGCACGTCAGTTTCTGAATAATGTCGGCCAACCTTCAGAAAGATTTCCTCCGCATCGTCTGGGTGCAGTGTGGCGAAATGTTCGACATGCTTATCGCGCAGAATCTTGGCCGCGAGAATCCAGAAAACGGCTTTGAACACATCACGAGGGGCTGGATCGCGCACATCCTGAAGTTTCAATTGCCGATCTAGCACTCCGACAGCCCGTGCCACGAGCTTGGCGAGATGGGCACCCAAGTCCCTTTCAAGGGCCGGCAAAAGTCCGATATCAACGAACGTCAACTGCTCTTCACTCGGTACGCCGACTCGCGTCTTGGCTGCGTATATTGTCTGTGGTGAGAAGTCGTGCTCGTGCTTCTGGAAGAAGGATTCGATCTCTTCCGAGTCAATATTCTCCAGTTGCTCAACGCTCGCAGCTTTCTGTTTATACCAAACAAGCCTTTCGCCTTGACAGTGGAGCACTACAGGAGCACCGATGCTCCTGACATGACCCGATTTAACTGTTTCAATATCTGAATCGACTACCGTAATACAGGCCGAGCGTGCATCCCACGGCGCGTACGCGAATCCGGCAAACGGTACACTGACGTCATCAACGCGATAATTCAGCTTAAGCCGCTGCGTGTCATATCCGCATCTCTCAAGGCCGCGGCGTATTGCTCGCTTCATTGTTGGACTTGCACTTGCGATTGCACATCCTCCGGTGGTAAAGGATCTTCGCCTCAATCGGGCCGATATGTGCAAGAGTGTAATTCAATGCAGTGCGAATTCAAGTATGAACTTAGTAAATCAGCCCGCAACTATTTCCTCTTCCGTCACTTCCCCACGGCTTTGCGTGGATCAGGCGGGCGGTTGTGGCTGTCGACAAACGCGGCGACGTCCCACGCCTGCTGATTGGTTAAGCTGCCGGGTTTGTTCAGCGGCATATTGGCTTTGATAAACGCTGATGCCATTTTCAGTTTGGCCATGCCCGCTCCGAAATTAAACGAATGCGGCCCCCAGAGCGGAGGGAACTCATAACTGCCGTTTACCTTCAGCCCCTGCCCCTGTGCGCCATGACACGCAATGCAATTGACCGTAAATACCGCCTTGCCGCGCGCCGCATCGGGTTTCAAGGGCGGCAGCTTGAGAAATTTATATCCACGCCCCGCAAGTTCCATCCCGACCGGGGCACCTTTGGCCAACCACGCGCTGTAACTGATCAGCGCGGTCATGATCTTGCCATCCGCGGGCGGGGCCTTGCCGTTCATGCTGAATTCGAAACATTCCTGGATGCGTTTGGCAAATGTGACAACCTCCCCGGCCTTTGCCTGATAGCTCGGGTACACCACATACGCCGCCCACAGCGGAGCCGAATACGCCTGCCGTCCGCCCTGCAAATGGCAATTCTCACAATTCAAGCCATCGCCGACATATTTGGCCGCGTATTTCTGGGTATTGTTAAACACATTCTCGCCCAGCTTGATCATTTCTCCAAGTTTTCCGCCCGGCATGGCCGATTCGGGTGGGGGAGTAAAGGCGGTTGCCGTGATCGGATCCGCCGCCGGTGCGGCAGTTATGGCATCCGCAAAAATAACCGTGCCGTGGTTATCCCCCGCCGTTTCCCGCCGTTGTTCTATTTTTGCCGCCACGGGTTTAAATCCGTAGCGCGCAAATATCGCCTGTGCGGTGGGGGTTTTTAGAAAATTCAGCCACTGCCGGGCTGCCCGTCGATGCCGCGCATTTTTCATTACCGCACCGGCATAAATGGCGGTAGTGTTATATTTGGCCGGAATCGGCACATTGGCAATCGGGTGTCCCGCCTGCTGCTGAAATATCGCTTCAGATTTCCATGTCACACCCGCATCCGCCAAGCCCTGCATGAGATACAGCGGCGTCTGCCGGTGGTGAATATGGGTCAGAATCGTCTGTCCATTCTTCACCTTCGTGTCATAGACCATCTTTTCCAGCCCGGTCCCGCCAGCTTTGACCAGTGAGAGCTTGATTTGCCGCGCCACACCTTCCCACGCCGGGTTGGGCATGGACAATCTTAGACCGGGCCGTCCCAGATCCCGCAGCGATTCAATATGGCCGGGATTGCCTTTGGGAATCATGATGGTCAGATCGTTGGTGGCATAGCTGACCGCCGGGCCAGTCAAAATTCCTTTGGCAATCAATGCTTTTACTTTCAGCAGGCCGGCGGCGTAAACATCCGGTGGAGCGCTGAAAGTCATGTTGCCCACCGTTATGCGGCCATGCGCATGGATTTGCCGCAGCAGAATCCCCGGCGGCAGGGTTTCGGCAAATATCCTGCCCCTGAGATTCGGATGCAGCTTTTCAAAGGCTCTCACCAGCGGTCCCACGGCAAAATAATAGTTTCCGCCAATATACAACACCAGCCTGGCGTGAAATGGGTCGCCATGGAAATCCGGCATATCATCGACTTCCGGCACGGTGAACTCAAAGCCCTTGTTGGTGGCGGAATCATTTGTGCCGCCGCTCCATGGCGGAAAAATGGTCTCCTTATATCTCGGCGGATATACATGGCCCTGCCAATCGGCGGGTGCTGCGGGTCTGTTGGCCCAGAGCACTCCGCCGGTCAGAGCGGCAGCCACCAATGATGTCCATGCGACAATACGTTTCTTAAACATCGTCGTTTCCTTATTTTGTGTAGCTGTAACCCGCAAGTTCCAGTTCCGGAATTGTCGCCACAATGCCCGGCGTTAAAACCGCGCCGGGAATCAGATGATTGGTCAATTCCGCCGCCAATTCTTCATGGCTCAAATGATCGGGATTGTGTCCCTTGGCCATCAGACCGGCGGAGAATTCCCAGATCGCATTGTGGCATGCCAGAAATACCACGCCCCGCTGCATCAGCAGTGGAATACAATTCGATTCAGGTGAAAACAGGCCCGTCGGATCATTATAATCGGTGGCGGTTTTTCCCTGCATCGCCGCGGGAATATCCAGAAACACATTACGCTTATATTTGCCGCCGATCATTCCCGGGAGATTGTATTTGTCCCAGATGTACTGATCATAAAGCGGCAAATGGCACGTGCCGTGATTGGCGGAAACCGCCAGAAAGTCCGGATGCTTGTAAGACCAGATTTGCGCGTTGACACTGTTGCGCATCAGATTAAGCCAGGGGCTGGCAATATCGGTGTTGTCCCACACCTGCTTGGGTCTGGGGCGATAATGCAATATCGCATCGAGAGCTTCGCTGTCCCATTGATGTTTATCTGTGAGAATCATCGGAACGGTTTTGAAATCGCGCCGACGCGGTGCGGCGGCCAGTTTGGCGGTCAGTTCCTTCAGATTTCCGGCACCGCGCGGTTCCAAAGATGGTGTGTCCATCGCATCGGCGGCATGGGCCGCGCGCGGCATGGCCATCATCGCGGCACCCGCGATCGACCCGCCTGCCAATAAGCCCAGTAATTTTCGGCGACCAATCGGAGCAGTGGTGGAATCCTGATGTGTTGCGCTCATGTTAATCTCCTTTTCAAAAAGTAACCACGAATCGCATGATCAAATGCTATTGCTCATTTATTTATTAATCAAATAAATGATTGCTATATATGCCATAAATATAAATTATTTCATTTCGCGACGTGATTGTTGGCGAAAATGAATGACCCGTTGCGGTTTTATGCTTGACGGTAATTCCCTGGCGAGCCGGGCCGGGACAACTGTTGGGGCTTCAGGTTTTGCCTCGCCGTCAGAACGATCCATACATGTCAAGTTTGCGGCGATCCTGCTTTGCTTTGACGCTACCTGCACGCACGGCTTTGGTGAGCCAGTAATCAGCTTTTTCGAGACTTTTGGCGACTCCCTGGCCACGCTCATACAGCTTTGCCACTGCTATTTCAGCGCTCAATTTGTATTCCCGATCCGGCCCGCGGGCGGTCGCGGCAAGTAAAAGCCACTTGAAAGCCCGCGCGTAGTGATGATTGTTTCTATCGGAGATACCGCAATAAAAATCTCCCTCTCGGCTGCCGCCGTACGCTGCCTTGTGCCACCAATAGCTCGCCTTGGTATAGTTTGTTCGCGTCCCTTCGGCGTTAGCATAACAGAGGCCCAAGTTCGCCTCCGCATCGACATCACCTTGCCGAGCGGCCCTCCGGTTCCAGAAAAACGCCTTCGCGGGATTCGCTTTTGTGCCTGTTCCGGAATAATAGCAATCGGCCAGACCGGTTTCCGCCCATGAGAATCCAGCGTGGGCGGACTGTCGGTACCAGTAATATGCGCGGGGCAAATTTTTATGAATAATTGAACCGACATAATAAAGAATTGCGAGATTATATTCCGCCTCGCAGTTACCCTGACGCGCGGCGAGCCGTTCATACTTGGCGTAGAGGTACTCGTTTTTCTTCACTCCCCAGCCATTAAGATACATGGCACCAAGCTGCCATTCGGAAGTCGGGTCGTTCAGGGCCACCCCGCGGCGAACCCACTTAAGCGCCCTGGTTGGATCAAATCCGTACCCGGGATCAAATCCATCCAAGCCAAGATAAATATTGCCAAGCGTACCATCCGCTTTTCTGTATCCTTGATCCGCTGCCATGCGTAACCATTTGATCGCTTTTGGGAAGTCTTTTCTGACTCCCTTTCCAAGAGCGTAAAGCCGTCCCAGGTCATACTCGGCCGCCGGGACACCGGCGTGAGCCGCAAGCCGGTACCACTTGGCGGCCTTCGTTGCATTGGCCCGCACGCCGTAACCATCTTCATAAATCCATCCAACATCAAGTAATGCCCACGGATCATGTTTAGCTGCGGCAAGCCGCAGCCAATGCATGGCCTTCCGAAAATGGGATGCTGTCCCCATACCTTTCAGATAAAACCAGCCAACCTTCATTTCGCCGAATGGGTTGCCGCGGCGGGCGGCTTTCATAAACCACTTCATGGCTTTGGTGTAATCTTGACTGACACTGCGGCCATATTGATAAATTAAGCCCATGTTGTTGCACGCACGTAAATCTCCACCCGCTGCTGCCAGTCGGAACCAGTGCATGGCTTTTGTGGTATCAGCCGCGGTACTCAAACCCTTCAAATAGAACCAGCCGACGCTATTTTCGGCACGTGGATTCCCTTGTTCGGCAGATTTTTTGTACCATGACATGGCTGCCGCAAGATCAGGCTTAAGTGTCGTAACCTTCTTTTCCAAACCGGGAACACACAAATCTCCCATGAACAATTCAGCAGTGGCATTTCCCGCTGTGGCAAGCTTTTCCAGCGACCTGAATGCGGATTTGTTCGTTCTGGCGGCGGCGAACAGCGCCTTCACAGGCTCGCCCGCCTTGGCCGGCTCGGCTCGAACAAGGTCCGCCATCACCAAAAATATCAGCGTGGCGGTGACAGTGGTAAACCATCTGGTCATGGCCAATTCCAAGGCAGTTGCAGACAAAACACGACATAAACGGTACAAAACATGGTCTGCCTTCGCAAGCAGCACCGAGCTAAGTGTGAAACGAAATAGCGACAGGCATTTATTTCATGACCGTCATAATAGTCTCGTGACCTGCGCTTATCTGCGTAACAACCCTTAAATTGTTTCCCTTTCCCGGGTCTCCGGGCTGTGAAGTCAGCGGGTAAAAGAAAAGGCTGTCCTCGACGGTAACAGATACCATTTCACAATTAAGGATTATAACTGTAGGTGTAACTGTTATAAACCATTGCTGATGGGTTGCTGGTATTGTAACCAGTGCCGAAACTGAAGAAGCAGGGGGCGTGAACTTGTGTCGGAAGGGGCATCGGTGCGGTGTCGGCGCTGTTATTCGTTGTAAGCGGCGGGAGGAATACCATCTGGCCTATCGGAGTAACGGAGTAGGTCCCGTAGGTGCCGACACCCGCCCCGGAAGCCTGCGGATAAGGGTACATCACGTCGGTTCCCGCATTAGTGCCCGCGGTTGTGGCGGCCGAGAAGCTTGTCGGCACATACTGTATCGGACGGCCCAAGCCATCAATAATTTCAATCACACCGGTCATGGTTCCAGCGTTGCCCGGAGCTGGAAATTTCCCGGTTACCACCGCTGTTGCGGGCAAGTTGGTGAGAAAGTTTTTATGCTGCGCCCAGTTTCCCGCATTCGGCCCGCCTGCAATTTTATACGCATGCAACCGCTGATAACCTTCCAGAAATGCGAGCATATCGGTTGGAGTTTGGCCGCCGGTTTTATGCTGGTACCATTCCAGCGCTCCCTGCAAACCCTTGAGTTCCGATTTGGTCAGTGCCAATTCCGAGCTTGCCTGTACCTGTTCGCCCACTGCCAGGCCAATGCCAATGAGGATAATGATGATCAGCACCACCACCAGCATTTCAATCAGGGTAAATCCGCGCGAATTCCGCATGACCAATTCCTCGTTAAGCATCTGCCTTCGGCTACTGTATTGTAGCAGGTTTTTATGTGAAACCAATAAAAAAAACAGAAAATTTATGGCTCTGCGCCCGCATTGCTACCCGCACGCCCCGGTTGGACTTTGCCCGCCCTGCAGCGACCATGCCTATAATGCTCCGAAGTTGGTTCAGGAATGGGTCATCGCGACCCGGGCGATTTCCTGTACCGACTGCTCATTGGATCTTGAAAAGTGTGTCGATATTAAAAGCTTCAGGAGAAGTCCGTTTATGCGAAGGAGTTCACGGCTTATGTTGCTGACCACATTGCTTGCCGCCGTTGCGGGCTGCTCATCCCAGAATCATCCAAACGCCGCCCTTCAGGCTCCGGTGGTATATCAAACCGCCAGCACGCCATCGCCCTCGTGGGTCTTTGGCCCATCCGCGCCGTTGCCGGCAGGATTCCCCAAGCCCGGACCGGTTGGAGAAATCATTATCAAGCAATATCCCGCGTCCCGCATCGCCATTGTTGACCGCGATCAGCGGCATCAAGGCTCGGGCGGATTGTTTATGCCGCTGTTCCGGCACATAGAAAAAAAATCATATTGCCATGAGTTCGCCCGTTGTCATGACCTATCAGGATTCCGCGCAGGACCGGGCGGTAATGGCTTCCATGGCATTTGTGTATCCATCCGAAGCCACCGGACAATTACAGACCGATGGTTCGGTAAAAGTTGAAAATGTTCCACCGATGACGGTCGTGAGCATCGGCGTGCGCGGCGGCTACACCGCCAGCCGTTTTCTCAAGGCCTCCGGTAAATTATATCTGTGGCTCGCGGAACATAAATCCCAATTCACCGCCGCCGGCCAGCCCCGCTATTTAGCGTACAACAGCCCATTTGTTCCCCCTCCATTTCAATTCGGCGAAGTCCAGATACCAATTACCCCGGTGGTCTCCACCGGCGCTGTTAACAACTCCGGTTCCGGCAGCAACTGATTCTGCCGCCGCCGGCAACGCCCCGATACCACCGGTACAATCGAAGCGACATCCGCACACTGCGCAAAGCCGATCGGGCATTAAAGCCGGCACGCCACTGGGATCAGACTGCTTTACCCTCGCTCAGTGCACGAATGCACGTGAAAACCTTGTGGATTTCTGTCCACGAAGGATCGCGCGGGGAACGTCTCGCACAACGCTCAATGGCCGCTTGGTGCCGCGGTATGAGTTTGGAATAATCGGCCTGGGCTTTTTGTTTGGAAATTCGTTTCCGAACGTGCTTTTCCACTCAACTCTAACGCGCTTCACCACGGCGTTGCAGTCTTGGAACTCCTCGCCGGTGTCGGCAAGGTGTGCAAGTACCCAGACCTCAAAACAGGGCTTTGATAATGCGACTTTGACATTGTGCTGCTCGGCTTTCTGCCTCGCTTCCCGCGACTGCGTTTGCCGCGTCGGCTCCGCTTCAAGATCAATCAATGCCCAGACGGCGCTGCGACTTTCCGTATCATCCTTGGAAGTTGTGTCCTCAAGGGCCTCCCGGCGCTTAATCGCTTCTGAGACAATTGCATCGGGCGTTGCGCCGTGGTGCGGCGCTTTTACAATCTCCAATGCCACACGCGATTTAATCTCACGTTTGAATGCCTCGAAATAAGCCACAGCCGTTTTCCTGTCATCGCAAACCACCACTACCACCGGCAGTGGATTGCGCACTTGGCTTCGCCGGGAAAGTTGGTAGCGGTTGAGCTTCAAATGTGTTCCTTTGTTGTGCAATTGCCGGCAGGCAATGTTAGTCCGAAAAGGCCCCCAGCGACGGCAGCGCTCCGTAACGTCCCTGTAAATATCGGCGACGGATGTTGAGATTATTTCTCTCCTTAAATTCCGCGACGGAATACAGCCGCGCAGCGCCCGAAGCATCTTTCTCCGTGAGGTATATCTGGTCGCGACGCAGCAGCGCCGTCCAGGCTTCTCCATCCAGTAACGCAGTCTCATGCGTTGCAAAAATGAGCTGCCCGCGAACCTGATTCATTGGTGTGTCACAGTTAAATTCACGAATGATTGCTTCCAGCAGCTTGGGGTGTAATGACTCGTGCAGCTCGTCGACGAACGCTGCAATTGGCCGCTCGGCATGCGCCAGATCGTAAAACAACGGTGCAATTTCAATCATCCTCCGCGTTCCGCCCGACTCCAGGTTGTACGGAACCACGAAGGTTTGTTCTGATGTTCCATGCACCAGGCTGAGCCGGTACGCTTTTTCCGTGGCAAAACCCTCGGCGGATTCCGCAGCCTTCGTTCCCCTTCCGGCAAAAACCGGCCGCCGAATCTCAAACTCCTCCGGCCTCATATCGATGACCCCAAAATCGGCGGATTTCAATCGTCCGGCCAGCCAATCAGCAAAATTCTGGTCGGTATGTGCCCGCTGCGCCGCGATCTCGCCGATACCGAACGGGAAGTAAGATCGCAACGTACCAAGCAGGCGGCTAAGACCAATGGTTATGTCTTTGGCCAGCGCGGGTGCCAGCCGATCGGCCAGCGAAAGCAGCAGTGCGTTGGGGCGGAAGCTTTGCGATATCAGGGAGAATTGAGGATCGCTGGTCCATTTCCCGGAAACATCCTGGCCATGGCGATCCAGCAGTTCTGTCGGCTCCTCATTTGCGTGAAGCAACCGGAGCCGCTCGGCGGAGAAATGCTTTTCGAAAAATTGAACCTCGTAGTCGTAAACAGCACCGTCAACCACAGCCGTAATACCGAGTCGCACGGGAGTTTCCTCGGTGCTGAATCCAAAAGGTTCGTAGCCTTGCAGTGCGGAATCGGACGGCAGTTCCCCTGTCCCGCGGATGAGGCTTCTTAATACACCCGCCGCCCGGAGCACCGTTGATTTGCCTGACGCATTGGCGCCATAAATCGCAGCCGCGCGAAGCAGTCGCAGTGGCTCATCATCGCCCTGCACCTTAACTGCCACAATGCCGCGGTCCGAATCCGGATCAATATCCGTGGCTAACATCGACAACCGGAATTCATCGCGAAAGCAGCCGAAGTTTTGACCATAGAATTCAATTAACATACCAGCATCCTGGCCGCGTAGCGCAAACATTCTGCGCTATGATGCGATTCTATGGATATATCGGGCCAAAATCAAATAAATGAACACTAATAATCTCATTCTGGCGCAGTTTTTCTGCGCTGCTGTGCCCGTTTTGCTAAAATTATCGCCCCAAGCGTTTGCCGCGCAATACGCAAAGCAGTTCGGGCATTAAAGCCGGCAAAATCTCCGTTAACCTCGCATCCACCGGTAATTCTGCGCTCCTCGTTTTCATTTGCTTCATTTCCGGAAGCCCGGTTTTGCGGGCCAGTCTGGTCCAGATACGCTTTGGCAATTGCAGGCATATCGTGGTACAACACCTTGGTACGAATGGAGTTCTTTGATGCCTAAAGTAAAATCCAATCGCGTGGCGGTTTATGTGTTCCGAACATTGCCCATCGGTACACAATTTCTTCAACTGCACCGTGCCGCCGGATCAGGTGATTATGCCGGCACATGGCAAACGGTTTATGGTGGAATAAAATCCGGGGAATCCGCCATCGCCGCCGCCCTGCGGGAACTTCAGGAGGAAACGCAACTTACACCGATCAATTTTTTTCAGGTGGAATATCTGGAAAGTTTTTATCATCGCGCCAGAGATCGCGTTACCGTTCTGCCGGTATTCGCCGCCCAGGTCGCCACCAACGCGGAAGTGCTCATCGATGAAGAACATGACGATTACCGCTGGGTTGATTTAGCCGATGTCCCCACCCATTTTGTCTGGCGGGTGCAACGGCAAGCCATTGCCATTATCGAACAGGACATTCTCGGTACATCCCCGGCCAAGGACCTGCTGACCATTACGCGCAATGGCAAAAAAGAGCCGCGCGCGTCGCACTAACGGCGAATTCAGTTCCCCGGAACGCTTATTTATCAGCGGCACTGGTGCATCGGAATCGCGAGCGACTCGTCCGTTTTCCACCTTACCAGCGTAAAACAATACGGGCATTGCCGCCGGAGTTTATCCGGGCAAATCCGGAGAATACCTGCACCAGCACCTGGCGAGGCAAAAATGCTCCGGCAGCCGGTGAAAAAAGGTCCGGCCTTTCATGGGGCACTTCAATCGGCTATTATTATTGCGTTGGAGGAAATGCGCCCGAGTATTTGGGCGAGGCTGTCAAGCGAGGGATGGCCTGAGTTTTTGGAGCAATGGAAAAGGTATATGACGCAGGCAGATATCACAGTTGTTACAGAATCGCAGTTACCCGTAATCGTCGAATTATATAATCAGGTATTTCGGCCACCGGAAAATGAAAATTATTTTCGCCGTCGCTTTCAGGGCCGTTATAATGTGCTGGCCATGCTGGCATCGCTGGATAATCGCCCCGTGGGCTTCTGCGTAGGCTTTGAATTAAAGCCGTTGGTTTTTTACACCTGGCTTTTAGGAGTCCATGGCGATTTTCGCCGCAAGAGCATTGGACGCCAATTGCTGGAATCCCAGTTGGAATGGGCCAAAAATCACAACTACGAATTTGCCCGGCTGGAGATCTTAAATCGCCACCGCGCCATGATGCACCTGACCGTGCTGCTGGAATATGATGTTGTCGGCACACGCTGGGATTCCATGCACACGGACCTGCTGATCCAATTTGAAAAGCCGCTGACCAATGATCTGCGCTAATCGCTCTGTATTATCCCGTGCATCAGCCTTAGCCTTGCTGCTCGCGGCGTGGCTTGCCGTCGTGCCTGCGCAGGCAGCCAATGTTGCCAAAGGCCTGGCGCACGCTTACCAGCATGTGCTTGACTCCATGCGCCGCCCGGCGGCCAATGGCCTGCTGATAACCAGCGTGCAATTACCGGAAAAACTTGTCCGCATTGGCTTGCAACCCGGAGATATTATCACGCGCATCGCCGGCACCCGCATGACCGGCGCGGCGGCATTAAAAGCCTGCGTCGCGGCCCGCGCGGATTCCAAACAGCCTGTTTCCATCATTGCCGTTCGTTCTCTGGCACCACAACAGTTTCTTACCGCTGCGCCAGCCCTTACCGCCTTGGAACACATAGGATTTATCAATGTGCGGGCAGGCGCGGCAGCACCACTGAATCCACCGGCCACGCCACGAAATAAACTGAAACTTAACTGGTCCCGCGTGCAAACCCTGCAGCCGCACGGCCAACAAGCCGTGGGCCACGATACCTGGATGCTGGTTTTCTACCATCAGTTCGTGGTTGGGGCCATTCATCTGCAGGTGTCCCATCGCGGGCCGGCATGGAAACTTCTCTGGAATCAGGAATCGGTCTCCGGCGGGCCGCTGCCGGCCATGGCCTGGCGCATCGCATTTGATCCTGGTAATTACCAGCGCCGAGCGGCTATTCGCATGCGATCCTTTACCCGCTGGTCGGCTCAGGGGGTGCTCAACGGCCGAACCGCGGGTGATTCCATCGAAACATTCTCCGCAAAATCCAAAGGCCAGCCGGCTTCGGCGCATACCATTTTATCCGCCTCCAATGCGGTTCCGCTGCCCTTGCTGGCCATCATGGCCTCGGCTATGCCGCCTCAACGCAAGCTTGTGCTGCCGGTAACCGATTTGGCTCTGCAGACTTTGGAAACCCGCCTGGGTTGCGTGTTGATCAGCAGCCGGCAGCAGGACATCAATTTTGCCGGTGCCAATCAGCCCGTGCGTGTACTGCGCGTATTGTGGATGGATATGCCGCTTTATAAGTTCTGGCTTTCACCGCATGGCACACTGCTGGGGATGAACTTCGGCCGCGGCTTTTCCGCTTACCGCGTGGCCGGCGCATCGGTGGTTCGCCATATTATTCCCAAGGCCCGCCGCGTTGATGTGCTGCCGGCAACCGTTTTGCTTAATGCCACCGCCGGAGATTAAATCCTATGCCCATGTTTACTTTGCTCGCCAACCCCGCCGCCTACCGTCCCTGCACGCAGAACATGCTGCACGATGCTGAATTTCGCACCTATTGGCTTAAGCATTTTGTTGAACATTTTGACACCATCGCCAGTTTGGCTTTATCGGTTTATGGCCCGTCCGCGGCGGCCGATATCTCCGCCGCCCGCGCCGATCTCGCCGCGGAAATGGCCGCTCTTGCGCAGCAGCCGGATAAGTATGGAGAACTGGACCTGCAGATGCTTGGCGTATTGCGGCAGAACTGCCTGTCCCGCCACCATATTCCAGATCCCTTTCTGCTGACCAAACAACGGGAGAATCAGGCCATGCTGCCGCTGTATCCGCGGGTGATTACGGAAATCGACGGTTACACTGATCCGGCCCAGGCCTTGCGGGTACTGGTGGAAGGAGCTTTTGCCGGAAATATTTTTGATCTCGGGGCCACTGCCACCACCAAACTGTACGCCCTTGAATCGCCGGACTTTTTTAAGGTCCGCTCCGCGCTGGATGGCAAGCGGCCCTGGCTGGTTGATCAACTTGACGCATTTTCCCGGCGGCTTCTGCAAGGTCCGGCCTACCGCAAAGCGTTGCTGTTTGTGGACAATGCCGGCAGTGATTTTATTCTCGGTATGATGCCCCTGGCCCGGTTTCTGGCCCGGCGCGGCACGCAGGTGTGTATTCTGGCCAATGAATCCGCATCACTTAATGACATGACCATCGCGGAAACGCGCGAACTTTTGCCGCGACTCGCCCAGCTTGATTCCACGCTTAAGTATCTGCTCGACAGCGGCAAAATCACCGCTGAGAGTTCCGGTGGCGGTACGCCCCTGATTGATTTGCGATATATCTCGCCGGAATGTAATCAGCAGGCTGTGGATGCCGACCTGCTTATTTTTGAAGGCATGGGAAGAGCGCTGGAAAGCAATTTTAACGCGGCCTTTAAAGTCGATGCCGTCAAGCTCTGCATGATCAAAGAAGAAATCATCGCCACTCGCCATAATGGAAAAGTCTTTGACGTGGTGTTCCGATACGATCCAGCCACCAGTGCCTCGGCCTGATGTCCCGTTGGCTTTCCGTAATTTCGTAAGATATCGGCGGCACAATGCTTTCTCGCCCCTACGCATGAAGTAAGCCGAAAATGCCCCATATTCGCGGCGGAAATTGTTGGTGAGTTTTCACCACAACGGCACAATTACAGTAACTGGTCAGTAGATTCAGTATTAAACAGTATATTCAGTATTGGTCAGTAGACACGGAACCTGGAACCTGGAATCTGGAAACGGAAATTCAGCATTTGACACCTCGC
>JAJZJL010000082.1 GCA_021810145.1 Planctomycetota bacterium
CGACGGCTCGGCAATTACCATCATGATCGGACCGGAGGGCGGCTGGAGTCAGCAGGAACTGGAACTCCTGAGCCGTGCGGCAGCGCCTGTGCGACTGGGAAATAACATTCTGCGCATTGAAACCGCTGCCGCAGCAGCCACCGCAATCGCCTGTGCGGCCCTGCAATTGACCCGCGTCCAATCCCGGCAATAGGCGAAATCACGATTGGCTGAATCGGCCGTCGGCCCCCATTACGCCGGCTTGGTGATTTCGCATACTACCGGGAGCAAAGTCGCACCATTGAAGCTTTGCAACTGTTTTCAAACTCGGATAATCCGCTCGCTTTTTATCAATCAAGTCGGTATCTTGAGCTTATTAATGCGCGGTTGCGTTACTTCGAGTCGGTATTTCCTGGAAGGATGGCGGGAATGAAACGCATGGGTCCAATCAGATTTGTTTGCCTCACACTGGCGCTTGTGGCAATGGTCAATCAGGCGGCCCAGGCTCGAGATGTCCATTTGCGGCGAGCGGCAGCCACCGGCGCGGTTACAGCAATATCCACGCCGGTTAAAGTATTTCTTCTCATGGGTCAATCCAACATGCTTGGATTGGGACACGTCGGTCCGGTTCGATGGAAAAACTCGCTTGAATATGCGGTCAAAAAAGAACATCGCTACGGCTTTCTGGTTAATAAAGCGGGGCGATGGACGGTCAGCAGGACGGTGCGCCTGGTATTTACAATACCCGGTCGCCTGGAAAACCAGGAGAATCAGCCAACATTCATGAATCAGGTGCGGCACGGGTTCACGGGCCGCGGCATGAGCATCAGGTATAACCAGTGGCTGAGCGTTAACGGGCACCGCACGATCGGGCCGGAATTTGGCATCGGTGAGGAACTTAAAAAAGTTGTCCACGGCCCCATCTTGCTTCTGAAAAGTTGCAATGGTAACCGCAGCATAGGCTGGGATCTTTTGCCGCCGGGCAGCAAGGGGTACCTGTATACCGATAAGCGGGGACGAGTCTGGCAGTATGCCGCATACGGACAATCGCCCATGAAATGGCTCCGGGGAACCCCCAAAAGCAGGCGTCAAAAAGTACCATGGTACGCCGGCAAAGAATATGACATGGATGTTGCGAATGCAAAGTACATATTAACGCATCTAAGCACGTTTTATCCGGGAGCCACACGGTACACAATTGCCGGCTTCTTCTTCTGGCAGGGCGACAAGGACCGCTACGATGCCGGACTGGCCAGGCATTATGAAGCGAATCTTACGCATTTTATTCAGCACGTTCGTAAGGATTTTAAGGCTCCCGATGCGCCATTCGTTCTCGCCACGCTCGGGCAGGACATCAAAGGCGTGACAAAAGGTAATGATGGACGGGTGCTTAAAGCTCAACTGGACGTGGCCAACCCGGCCATACACCCTGAATTCAAGGGCAATGTCGCCACCGTTTACACCCATCCGCTTTCCAAGGGGGGTGCGTCCAACAGCCATTACAACGGCAACGCACAGACCTATATGGATGTCGGCCTCGCCATGGGCAAAGCCATGGATAATCTTCTGACGCACGGCAAAACCGTCGCCTCACCCCTCCCGCGCGATGAAAAGCTCTTAAACCAATACACGGCGATACTGCGCAACGCGCGGCACCAATTATATACCGCGTTGCCATCCATTGATCCCGGCATGAGAAAGCCGTTTATGGCCGCCTTCCGCGCCGAGGCGGCGGCAAAGCCCTATCGCGACAATAACCGGCGATTCACGGCGGCTGTTGCGCACTGTCAGCAACTTGCTGAACCGATCCTGGATATGACCAACGCGTTTCTCTCCAGCGATCAATACGACACACAGCTTATCAGGGCATCGATCATCGCCGACGCCACCGCGCGCGGTCTGGCCGATTTCGCCGAAAAATCCAAAGCCAATGCGATGCTGATTCAGACGCTGCTGACAAGCCCCGCACTGATGCGGCAGATGCAGATGGCCGACGGTGCGCGCGATGGAAATTATGGATTGACCATGCGCATTTACACCGCCATTGAGCGAGCCAGCACACTGGCGCGGCATGGCATTCTGCAGCGCCTGGCACTGGCAACCGCCCTGAGCCAGAAGCCGCATCTCACATTCCGGGATCAACAGCCTTATAACCCGGTAACGCGGTATTTAGACTATCAGCGGGCCTATCTCAAGGGAGAACTGGACCCGGCTTTTCCCACGTTCAGCACCTGGCAGTGCCGCTATATTATTGATGAACCGTATGATAACCAGGAGATTAACTGGGTTCGCACCATGCTGCGGAACTATGCGCCCAATATGGTGTTAAGCGGTCAGTATCTCAATATTGTCCATACCGATGTTGGTTATTGTCATCCTCATCCCGGCCTGGTGCCCGGCAACATTGTAGCCCAGGAGATTGCCGGTGGCGGGGAATGCGGCATTCGGGCATGGGTTGGGCGCGTTGCGGAGCGTGCTTTTGGCATCCCGGTTTGGGGCGTTCGTCAGCGCGGCCACGCCGCCCTGACACACTGGGCACCGGATGGCTGGGTTACACCGCTGGGTGCCGGATGGAACTGGAACTGGTGGGATCATCGCAGCGGTCTTGATTTTTATCTGGAAACGCAGGCCCGCCGTTATCCCCGCCGATTCATGAAGGTTCTTCGAGCGCAATGGATTGCCGCGACGCTGGGAGAAAAGCCGCCCGATGGCATGGTACCGGGGACCGGTGGATTCTGGTATGCCGTGGCCAATTGTCAAAAGCGAGCGCTTGTCGCTTCAGGCAAGCCCCGGCATTCAGCAATGGATGAAAGCCAACTCCTGGCCCGCTATGGACCAACTGAAGCGGAGAAACTCCAGCGCCAGCCTGTAAAACGATCGGCATTTGAAATATCCGTTGGTAAGCAAGGCATCATTGATATTCCCGCGGTGGCCTGCAGTTGGCCGACTCGAACGGTGCGCGGGGTTCTGTTTACCAAAAGCTTCCTTGGCGGAATGCAACTGCATTACTACAAATTTGTGCATACCCGCCGATTCGGAAAGAAAGGACCTCCCCCGCTGAGATATACCTTTAATGTCAAACGTGGCGGGCGGTACGAACTTACCGCCAAGGTTGTCACGGTTAAACCAACCCAGCATCTCGCGGTTGTTGTGAACCGTGGGACGAAAGCCACGGACATGACCATTCCCTGGACCAATGGCATGTGGCAGAAGACCTCAGCGGTGAGCATCACACTTAAAAGCGGGATCAATGTCATGACCATTGGTCCATCGACCGCTTTTTTCGCTGTCTCCATTAAGGATTTTTCACTTACACCGATGAAATAACGCCCTTGATCAACGTATTTGCGGTCCGCGAAAGCAGCCTTATTAAGGCGCAGAGACAGTTTTGTTTCACCGATGATTCGCAGGATTCGTTTCTGATGCGCGTTTTATCTTTGCCGCACAAGCATGGCCGCTTTCGCCAGTTCGGTTTGACTTGCGGGAAATGCCGAGTTCAGCCGCGCCGCCAGCGAAGCGAGTACCGGCATTTCACTGGCGGCATGGCCCAGCATAATGGCGGACAGACCGGCGGCTTGAAATGCGAGCATATCATGATGCTTCAACTCACCGGTTATCACGCAATCGAGCTTGGCAGCGCCTTGCAGCGGCAAGGTGCCGCAGCTTCCGGCCACAATTCCAAGCGTTTTGATGCGGCGGTTTTCGTCGCCGAGAACCTGCAGCGACTTAAGGCCCAGCTTCAGTTTGCAGCGTCGCGCCAGACTGGCTAATGTCGGTTGATCGCGTATATCGACAATGCGCCCCATTCCCGGTTCCACCTTTTCAGACTGCATGACCAGCAGATCGTACGCAGGCTCCTCATACGGATGAACCCGGCGCAATGCCGCAACAACCTCCTGCACAAGCGATTCCGGAACGATTGTTTCAAAACGAATTTCGCGAACGAATTCCAGACGTCCGCTGGTGCCAACCGCGGGCGAGGTGGAATAGTCGCCGAAAAATGTTCCGGTACCGGGGGTACGAAAGCTGCACTGGGTGTAACGGCTGAATTCGCCGATTTGTCCGGCTCCGGCCTCAAATACGGCCGCGGCAAGTTCTTCAAGATGGTTTTCCGGAACAAACGTTACGAGTTTAAGGTGCTTCTGTGCCGGCTGACGCAACATTAATGAGCCGCGCGGGGACAACCCCAGTGTTTGCGCCAGAATATCGTTGGTGCCGAAAGACGCGGCGTCCAGAGCCGTATGCGGACTGTATATCCAGATCTTATTCTGCGCCAATTCCACAGCCAGATCAGCGGGCGTGTCACCTTGCACGCACAGACGATCGAGCGGTTTAAATATCGGGGGATGATAACAAATAAGCAGATCGATCGATTCCGCGATACACTGATCACGCACGGCAGGCGTTAAATCCAATGCGATAAGGATATGTTTAATCTGCTGACGCGCTCGCATTTCCCGGCGCGGGCCGACCAGAAGTCCCACTTTATCCCAACCCTCCGCGAGATGAGGCGGAATAATGGCGTGAAGATAATCGAGAATTTGCTGCAGTGTCGCTATGGCATTGGAAGAGTTATCTTCATTCCGAGCATTGCGCCCGGCGGATTGTCTACCTGCCGAACCGGGCATGTTTTTGGAACGCTTATTGCGCTTGGCCATGGCTCTGCTCCTGAATAAACGCGTTATACAATGTGCCAAGGCGCAGTGTCAACGGACCGGGCTTCTGATCCGCAACGGCATGGCGTTCAATAAACGTTACCGGCATTACGCCCATGATGGCATTGGTTAGAAATATTTCCCGGGCGGAAAGTACATCATGAATGGTCATGATCTTTTCCACCGCGGGGATATTGTTTACAGCGCATAACCGAAGAATATGCTTACGGGTAATTCCAGGAAGTGCCAGGCGCGGAGTAAAGCCATTGCCATTATCAGTTCCAGACGAAGACACCGGAACAGGGAACGCGCTGGGAGGTGTGGCTATGGTTCCATCGGCTGCGACGACAAAAACATTGCTGACACAGGCTTCAGCCAGGATTTTATCAGCACTGGTAAACCACAAAGCCTCGCCGGCATGAACGGCGCGGGCCTCTCGCAGCGCCATCAGCCGATCCATGTAACTCGTGGTTTTATGACCGGTCAATGGCCCCAGCGGATTTTGCGCATATTGGGAAACAATTACAGCCATCCCTTTTTCGTACAAAGCCGGCGCGTAGGGTTCAAAGGGCACCGCGGAAACAACACTCGTTAAGGCATCATCGGCACCATGTCGGGTGTCGCCGCGCGTTACGGTAATGCGAATTCGGGCATCCGATAAGTTATTCAATTCCAGCAAATCAGAGATCCAGCCGTTCGTGATTTCACGGTCAAGTTCAATATTCATCCCCAGGCAGCGGCCGCTCTCGGTAAGCCGCTCCAGATGGTCGGTAAGGTTCAATGCCGTACCGCGCAAAACCCGGATGGTTTCAAACAACCCGGCGCCATGCAGAAAGCCGGCATCAAAAGCGGAGATATGGGCATCTTCCGCGGCAGTAATCTGTCCGTTCAGTACAATAAAATCTGACATTTTCCGGCTCACTTGTCCAAATGTACAATATCATGTCGGCCAACAATGGGAAAGCTCGAGGAACTCCTCGGGTGCAAGAGTCTCTGATCGACGGGTGGCATCAAAGTCGATGGATCGCAGATTTTCCAGCACCTGCGCTGCCACCGGGGCATCAAAGGAATGGCGGATGGCGTTGCTGATATTCTGTCGGCGATGGGAAAAGAGGTTCGATACCGTGCGCTGCAGTCGTTGCACATTTTCAATGCGTCGCATTTTTTCGTCAGATGGAATAATTCGCACCAGAGCGGACTTCACTTTCGGCGGCGGCCAGAAGGCACCGGGAGCAATGCCGGCCAGTACTTCCACACTGGCCATTAACGAAATAAGCACCGAAAGCGAACCGTAGTGTTCACTTCCCGGTGCCGCCCGCATGCGCTGTCCAACTTCCCACTGCACGGTAAAGACCAGACGTTCAAAATTTACATGCCCATTGGCGTGATCCGCTGACATAGCCGCACATTGCGCGGCCAGAATGTCGACGATCAACGGACTGGCGACGTTATAGGGAAGATTGGATACCAGTTTTACACTACCGGTCCGGAGCGTCGGTTTCAGCGAATGCAGAGTGTTAATAACCAGCGGGTTCAGGCAATGTTTACCGGCCAGCACATCGGCGGTTAACCAGCGCACATTGGATAATTTCTCCCAATACTGGCTAGCCGCCGTCAATAATGGAGCATCGAGATCCACGGCCAATACAGCGTGGACCAGTGGCGCAAGGCGGGATGTCAGATTTCCCGGCCCGGGTCCTACCTCCAGAACAGTATCATCGCTTGTCAGTGCCGCGGCGGCGATGATCTGATCGAGTATCTGTGGCTGCATCATAAAGTGCTGGCCAAGGCGGCGAGTGGGTCGTGTGCCCGCGGCAGCAAGAATTTGTTCAATTTCTTTTCGTTGCATCGATGCGTTCCATGCCGTTTTTTCCGGCGGCGGTTAAATGTGGTTTTATCCGAACGGTTTATTCTATGGTTCCGGCACAAGTTCAAAAGTCAGCGCCGCGGGCTGCTGCCGGCCGGAAGCATCAACAGAAGGCCCACGAATAATCAGTTTATTAACCACCAACTTCCGATGATTCAATTGCAACTCCGTGGGGAACGCCCTGCCGGAAAATATTGCCGCAACGGAGTTGACAATTTGCGGGGTCGCGGCGCGAGCATAACGCGGGCCGGCATACACATCGATGATTTTTTGCACCACCGGGGCAAGTCTGGGCAAAACCGCTTTTAAGCGGTTCGTCAGCAGCGATGGGGGCAGCGGCAGGTTGCCGATCCGCAGAGAGTCTATTGTGATTTTCGCCTGAGGTGCGGAACCGCCCGTGCGTGTTAATTCCACACTGATTCCGACACTGGCAACGGGACTTCCAGGCACCCGGCTGTCCTGAGCGGCGAATGTAATTTGATTGTCAGTAAAGCGGACATAGGGATTTGTCAGGCCGCCGGGATTGTGCGTGTGTTTTGACGTTTTCGGCACGCCATAGGCAACCGCCAGAAGGCTGTTGATTTCGCGCTGGGTGATGGTCCAGGTAATAGCATTCGGATGCGGCTCACGCAATTTATTCCGTAATGCCATCAGTGAGGCTTGCGCGTGATCAGCCTGATTGTATACCGCGTCGTTCATGGTATGAATCGGACGATACCAATAAGGCGGCAGTATTATCAGCGCGGCGATACCGGCGATAATCAAGGCGACCAGAACCAATATCGCCAAGAACCAGCTTGTGGTTGATTTTGGCCGATACCGCCCGCCGCGGAATACCGAACGTCTGCGAACTCGACTGGAGGTGGATGTTGCGTTCATAAAGGCCTCCAGATCAGGACGCGGCGGTTGGCTTCACCGTCCCGGTAGCGGGCAATGGCGGAATCCGTATCCGCATGGCATTGTGCAACCGCAGTTGCTTAAAGACTCCCGCATTGAGTTCAATGGCAAAGCGAACCGGCTGCCCGCTTGGATACAGCTTTTTGCCATTATCCGGTTGCATGGTGTCATGCCCGACAATAACGCCATGCTGATTAAGAAAAAGTAAATCCAGTGGAATCAGGGTGTGTCTCATCCAAAAGGTTTGCGGCCGGGCGCGGTGAAAAACAAACAGCATTCCACGATTATTCGGCATTTTGCGAATATACATTAACCCGCGATCCCGCGCAGGCGCGCTAGCCGCAACCCAGAGCTTAACTGTAGTCTGACCCAACTTTACGTTGACAACCGGGAGCTTGGGATATCCAACGGTTCCGCCGCGCACAAAGCTGCCATAGCCGGCCAGATACGCCATTAAAACGATCAAGACCAGCATCGCCGGGCCGGTACTGCGCCTCCACCGATGCTCGCCGCCGCCTTCAGCTAACAATTTATCGCCTTTCATCCAGTTCATCCTGACAACCAGCGTCCAAAGCACGTATTGTAACGTAAAATGTAAATTTTTGCGGGATACCTGATCAACAAAACACGCCGGAGAGCCTGTGACCGCTTATACAACATGGATGCGATTGCTTGCGAATACCATGAAAAAGCGAGAAGTGACCGGTGCCCCTCGGCACACCCGGGAAGCAACGGGCAAACTAATTTCTGGGTGCGGCGGGTATATGCGGTGGCGAATCGGATTAGCTTCCTGACAGGATGGCGTGGACCGCCCCGGCGCGCACGGGGTAAACTCTCTAAGCGGATGACGCGGATACGGGGAAGAGTTTCCGAGGGTACTTCGATGCACTCGTTATCCGTTCAATCCGTGTAATCAGTGGTGATGTGAGTTACCCTCCTGGGGTGGAAGTCGCATTGCACAAATTGCATCCGCAGCTCTTTACCGGTCTTCCTGCTTCGCTGGCGATAGAGGACCACGGATTAAACGGATACGGGCCTCGCCAACACAAGTTCTGGCAGCGGTGTTTTAGCGTTGCGGGATATTTGCGATATTCGATTAATATTTCGGGCTTTCAGTCGATACGGTTTTGAGAATAGCGGATTGCAATCTTCATTGCGCCGACACTCAGGGACAGATGTGCTTCTAATTGGATGGAAGAATATTGAGCACCTGCAGGCCATTTTGCGCAATGGACGCAACATGGCCATCACAAAATGCCGCATTAGCCTCTCCCGTAGCAGGTGTATAGGAGTTGTGCCGATAGCGCAAGCCCTGGTGGGTAATGATGTTGGTGGTGGCATCGGTATTTCCCGGATTCGGGGGTATAACCGTTGACTTGGTGTAGCTGCCATATTGCCAGGTGAGTTGAGCGGGCGTCCATGAGAATACGAATGATGCGCAATTTCCGCCGGGGAAACTCTGGTTCGTGTCACCCATTTCAATGACTTGGGCCGGATCGGGAATTGAACTGTAATTGAGACTTTGATTCAGCGCATTGCCGGTAACGGGATTGGTAATTGGAACAAGAAATACATTGGGATTGGCGGCGTAATTTAATCCCCACAGTGCGGTCATTGGTTCTTGCCGGTCCGGACACCAGAATATCGAGTCCCATTTTGCGGCCAGATCACCCGGAATATTCTTCCCGATAACCCCATTATTGGTCTGCTGCACCGGCGGCCCAACCAGCAGATAAAAATCCAGATTGGCCCATTCGCCAAAATACGAGTTAAACGTGCTGACTGGAAAATCCGGATTACCATACGTTCCATAGGGTAGTACGCCCTGCGATTGATTGACATAGAGCAAGGTGACCTGCCCCAGGCTTCGCAGATTGGCTTCACAGGCCGCCGTACGCGCTACTTCTCTGGCGCGCGATATGGCCGGCAACAGTATGGAAATGAGAATGACGATAATCAGCAGAACCACCAGCAATTCAATAAGGGAAAATCCGTCACGCCTGCCGCGATCATATATTTTAGTCACGGAACATTGAAGCGATTGGTTGCCGGGTTTGGCGGAGTCGCGTTGAGTTTTCTGGCACATCATTAAGCCTCGCATGCCGTTTCCGCGCGGCCAATAAATCCAGCCAACAGCGCAGAAGCAGTTGTTCCTATCGGCTTATGTGTGCAAACAATTCAGTACTTATTTATTTTGGGACGCGCAGAACACTCGCATGCCGCTTATCGGTCCTATTTATTCAAATCATTTGCCGTAAGCTACCCGAGAACTAGAAATCGGTCAGGGTCTGGGGGGGCAGTGCCGCGCGCAATGCATTAAGCACGGCCAGCAGATCAATGAATTCCTGCGAAACCGCCCCGGCCACCGGCGGTAACAGTCCAAAGGACGCCAATATCATTCCGATGACGCTTAAGGCCATGCCTCCCAAGGCACTTTGCAGAGCCACATTTCTCATGCGGCGGCTGATATGAAAAAACTCATCCACCTTCTTCAAGGAGTTGTCCATAATCACCGCGCCGGCGGCCTCGGTGGTTATTTCGCTGTTCTGGCCCATGGCCACACCCACAGTCGCCGCCATGAGTGCCGGTGCATCATTAATTCCGTCTCCGATGTAAAGTGTACGGGCTTTGCGTGTTTCGGCTTTTACAATTTCCAGTTTCTCTTCCGGAGTTTGACTGGCGTAAAGCTCTGATATACCCACACGGTCAGCCAGGTAGCGGACTTCAGATTCCCGATCACCGGACACCAGCAACAGGCGATCAAACCGGTGCCGTGGACCAAGGTGCTTTACAAACGATACGCCATCCGCCCGCGGCTCATCACGGAACTGAAAAGTCGCACTATAGCCACCATCGATAATCACCACGCACTCCAGTCCATCACCGTGCTGAGGCAAAAAAGCTTCAGCGGACGGATCGCGGGCCAGAAGTTTCCGGCGACTGGTAATTTCCACCTGATGTCCATCAATCGTCCCCGCAAGTCCAGCACCCGGTGGTTCACTGATTGCCGTAGCCTCGCGTTGCGGAAGGCCGGCATCCGCCGCCGCCTTAACAATTGCTCCTGCCAACGGATGTTTTGAATACCGCTCCAGGCTGGCTGCGAACATAAGACTTTCATTGCCGTCGATACCCGGTTTGCTTTGCACGCCGGCAAGCGATGGCTCACCGTAAGTCAGGGTTCCAGTCTTATCAAAAATGATGGTTCGGCACGCTTCAACCTGCTCGAGCACCACCGGCTTTTTGATAATAATTCCCCGCCGGGCCGCGAGGGAAATGGCCCCGATAATCGCCACTGGAATGGCAATCAGCAGCGGACATGGCGTGGCAATGACCAATACCGCCAGGAAACGCACCGCCTGACCGCTGATAATCCACGCCAGAATCGCAACGGCAAGAGCCAACGGGGTGTAAAATGCGCCCAATTGATCCCCGAGCCGCCGCAGGTGGGGACGGTCATGTTCGCTGGCCTGCATGACACGCATGATTTTGGCGTAGCGTGAATCAATTGCCAATTTCGTCGCCTTTATATCCAATACGCTCTCTCCATTGATTGATCCGGAAAGCACATTTGAACCCGGTGTTTTGGAAATTTTGAACGGCTCACCGGTTAAATATGCCTCATCCATCACTCCATGACCGGCGGTTACCACGCCGTCAACGGGACACAATTCATGCGGGAAAACCTGCAATTCGTCTCCAATAGCCACCTCACTAAGAGCCACATCCGTAATGCGGTTTCCCTGCTTTTTATGAGCAATTAACGGCATTCGACCGGCCAGGGCGCGCAGCACGGATGAGGCACTGCCCACCGCGTAGCGTTCCAGCGCCTCGCCGCCGGAGAGCATCAGTACCACCAGCGTACCGGCCAGATATTGATTCAGCAGCACCGCACTCACAATGGAAATTCCCGCCAGCAGATCCGATCCGAACTGCCGATGCACCAGTTTAACCAGCAGTTCACCGACCAGCGGAATGCCGCCGAGCGTCAGCGTCAGCAGAAGCGGAATGTCATAAGCGCGCGGCCCCAGATGCAGGGCGAACCGCAGAAATAAATTCGCGCTTATTCCCACGACCGCCAGGCCGGCGATAATCATCTGCCGCTGCCCCCAGAGTTGCCGCCAGTCAAGCCAATGGCCCGCCGCGGCGACTTGCTTTCCAACCCCCGTTTGTGCCGAAGGAATATTATTGTGTATATGTTTATCCATTTAAGCTATTTTATCGCGGCTTCACGATTCATCAACCATGCATAACATTGGCCGGGCATCGCCACCGACAAACTAATGTGACCTGAGAATCATGCGGAGCATCTTCAGGTTAATGGATATAAACTTGACGAACTGCCACGGCATGAACGTGCGAAAGAAGCGTGTGGCTCTTGTCGGGCGCGGAGCGAACGGGACCAAATCATCACTTTTCATTGCATTACTCCGGAATCAACCACCATAGAGCTTTGGCCCTGGCTTTATAGATAAACATATGATGCAGTATTTTTTTAATCCAATGACCGGCGGAGCCAATGTCACCGAATGTAAACTTTAAATCGCGGCCATATTCAGGGAACTTTTCAAAATCCGGAACAATGGGAAACATGGTCATGGATGCCGCGGTGCCGGACCAGAAATTGGCTCCGGCGGATGCCACACACGCCGCTCCCAATTCCGCCATCGAAGCGGTCTTCACCACATTTCCGCCGTGCCCCATAATGCGATCAGCAATCGTATTGGCGACCACCCGTCCCATGATGGCGGAGGGCATACCGGTGCGCGGAGGAGCCGGTGAGATCGGCGTGCCTTTTACACTTGTGCGCGGCCTTGAAATGGGATGCGGCGGAGCAAACGCAATTCCAACGGCGAAGATATTGCTGTATTTCGAATTCTGATAGGTACGGGGCCAGTCCGCGGCCCTCCAGTGTGAGTATTCCTTTTTGCTGTAATCGGCATCCACTTTCATAAAACCGCTGGGAACAAAAAGATCGGCCGTAATATCCTGCCGATCGCGGTTGAATGCCCGCATGCCGCTGCCGGTAAAGGGCGGTAACAGCATGGCAAAATCGTAGGACGTTTCATGGGTTTCACCGTCCAGGGTTTCGCAATAGATTTTATCGACCTCAATTTTTTGAACATGTGCTCCGGTAATCCATTGAATGCCGCGCTCCACAAACAGTGATTCCGCAAACACGCGGCTGTGAACAACATACCCGCCCCGCTTGAAATACATTCCGTCAACGCCGAAATCACCTAATTGCGCCTCATTGGTAATAAATATGACGGTGGCCTGATTCCGCACCCCATGGCGCCGGAGTTCAAATTCCACATTCAGTACATACTCAAATGCCGCACCTTCGCAGGTACATGTGCCGTGCCCGGTACCGATGACAAATGTTTTTTTTACTCCCTTTTTCATTTCCGCAATGCATGCCAGAAATGCCGATGCCGCCCTGGCCGCGTGTTCATGCGTGCACACCGATTGGGTATAGGCTTCCGGACCAAGGCCCACGGTAGCGCCGAAGTTCAGCTTGGGCCCCGTGGCATTAATCAGATAGTCGTAAGCAATCTGCTGCCGAACACCCTGGTGGTCCGCTGAGGTGAGTTCCACCATTACCGAAGGTTCCGCTTTGGCATCCGCAGCCAAGCCTTCCGGATAAAGTTCGACCGCTTTACCCTGTATGAATTCAATTCCCAGGCGGGTGTAAACCGGGCGTAAGGGCACAATGACATCGCTGGATTTCATCGCTCCCACACCTACCCAGATATTTGATGGAATCCAGTTGTAAATATCTTTAGGCGATACCACGATTACCTGATGTTGCCGGGGTAGTCTGCGCCGCATAAACAGCGCGGCGGTATGTCCCGCAATACCGGCACCGAGAATAACCACACGAGCCATAGCGCTTATCTCGCCTGAAAAAAATCCACAACATTGTCTTCACGCGTTGAACGCTGTTCAACAAATTGTGGTTTTCACACGTCAAGCTCGTGCATAGAAATTACCACACAGGTAATGTCAATATGCTTAGCTTATTCGCCCATCAATGCCCGCGTACCGTTACGCACCATATGTTCACACTATTGTACCCGTCACCAAGCCGCGGGCAAACTTCCTGACACCATGATCTCACCACGATCGGATATCAGGCCAACGATTCCGGCTGCGGTGCTTTTCCCAGAACCTTTCCGAAAAGCCATTTTTCCGCGTTGATGTGATACAGCTTTTCCAGCACCGCCGCCGGTAAATTCAAGCCATGCAAATATGGTACGCCGTTGGCGGCATCCGGATCATCAATCGGCGACTCGCCGTGATAGGATGTCTCCCACTGTTGCAGATGCACCCAATAACGGCTGGCATAATGATCAAAATCATATTTTTCACCCACGACCAGATCACTGCCAAAAAGAATGCGATCCTGGTTGCGGATAAAGAATTCGCGCACCGGCTCCAAGGGCTGCTCGGCGATTCCGCGCACGATCCACTTGGTGGCACTGGAATCGACAATGTAATGTGGAAAGCGATCCAGACGACGCTGCAGGAGGTCCAATTCTTCGAGACTGCCGCCGATATGAGCTCCGAGATGCACACGATCCGGATATTTTTCCAGCATACGGTCGAGCATTTCGAATTGTTCAAGGTAGCTTTTATGTCCATCCTTCGGATCGTATTTTTTTCCCGGACCGAACCACGCTTTAGGATCACCGACATGGGTCATGAAATGGTAGCCCAATTCATAAGCCTGCCGCATGATGCTCTGCATTTCCGGATGATCCAGATTCATACCCATGCGCTTTTGCGTGCCCGGAGCATTATGAAATTTAATCAGGCGCGAGCCGCGGGCGTAGAACGCGTCAATTCTGCGCCGCCATTCTTTGATAAAATCCTCCCCCGGCCCCAGATTCTGCCATTTTGGAATGGCGATAAATTCAAACCGGCCGGGAAATGCCTCACGTAACGCATCAACATCTTCCAATGGAGCCATCGTCCAGATTTTACCGATACCGTATGCATCGGCGGCGCGCAGAAACTCCCGTGTCAGCGCCGGGTCGCGCGTATGGGTATGGGCGTCGATAATCAAGCTGGATATTTTTCTTCGTGGAATATCCCGGTAGTTAATTCCCAGACGATTATGGGGAGGAACCGCGGACTTTGCGACGTTTACCTGTTCGGTCATGATGCACCCTTTAACACTACCTGGCAATTTATTATCTTCCGGCTCCGGTGACAGCCAGCTTTACCTGCCGGAACATATGTATTGTAGGCGGGAAAATGGCAAGGACTACTTCATTTTTCCCGGTCGGACCGCGGTGCGGGTTTTCGGCCATGGATCAACGTTTGTAAGTAAAGTAATGCGTACCGGTCGCCCTTTAGCGAGCTTCAAGCCGGTGAACCAGTCCCACACATAATAGCGAACATGATGACTCGCGAAATAATTCATGGCGCGGCGATCAGCCACGATGCAATAGCGATTATGGATCACCCGGGCCGGCGATCCGTTTACGTTGAATTCAACCTGTCGCAAAACTGCCTGCGGACTGGAAAACAGATGAACATTCCCACGGGCGTAAAACACCAGACTTGGCTCCGTATAGCCAACCGCCCCGAGCGAAAAGCCCTCCGCGCGCAACCGCCGCATCTGTTGTCCGGCGTCCCTGCTTAACTGTAAAGCTTTGATGCTTGGCAATGTTGCAATATCCGCAATCATTAACGTCAGGCCGAAGCATAATACAGTCACATAAGGCCATGCCGGCCGATTCCAGGAAATCGCTCCAGCCGCACCCGTGGCTATCAGCGCCGCCGCCAATGGAATGAGATGATAAAACTGCTTCGGATGATGTGGTGCAAAGAGCATCCATCCCGCCGCCACGGTACCAATCCCCATTCCCAGCCATATTGCCATCCAGACCCATCGCGCGCCGGCAAACCATTTGGGTGCAAGCACATCGGTCATTCGATGCCAGCTTTGAATAAGCGTATCGGCACAAAGAATCGCCAGCGGGATAAACAGTGGAAGCACATATTCCACCATTTTGGTCACAATACACTCAAAAATCAGCCACGATGGAATCACCCATGCGAGAATGAATTGATAGGGCGACGGATCAATGGACATCACCAGCTTGCCGCGCACACGCCTTATGGCATGATAGGCCGCGGGTACAAGCAGCACACTCCATGGCCAGAAAATAGCCCAGATTACAAGAAGATAAAATCCGGGCGGCTCACCATGCCCCTGCAGACCGCCGGTGGTTCGTTTGACAAGATTCTGGTTGATCATTTCTTCGATAAGCCTGCCATGTGTCGCATGCCACGCGGCAATAAACCAGGGTAGTACCAGAAGAATCAGAATGGCAAATCCGAGCAGTGGACGCAACCGCCGCCACCAGGACCAATTGCCTTTGCGAAGCAGCGTATAAATCAGTTCCGGCAGATGTATCATTCGATCCAGCGCCGGACTCTTCCACCATTGGTGCCATACGTTACCCGCGCGGCCGGTGGTCAGCGAAAGCGCTATCATCGTGGCCAGAACAAAAATGGGCGTTACACCCTTGGTCATGATGCCCGCCGCCATTGATGCCCAGAAAATCAGCACCACACCGATTGACACATGCCCGTGCGAACCCACATACGATTCATTGAGAATCTCGCCGCCGCCGGATTCGAGAATGCGATCAACGCGCGGGCGCAATTTCGGTACGCCGTCATCCGCGGTCTGTGAATCCCAGGCTTCCCAGACACAACCCATGCACACGGTGGTGAAAAAGATCATCACCGAATCCGCGGTGGCCAGCCGCGTTTCAGCAAAATACAGCGCGGCCACCGAAAGCATCAGCGCAGCGAGCAGACCGGTTGCCCTGCCGAAGCGCCGTCCCGCAATCCAATAAACCACCAGCAATGTCAGTGTTCCAAAAAGAACGCTCGGCAGGCGCGCAGCCATCCCGCTGACACCGAATATCTTATAACTGATGTCCATAAGCCAATATATTACCGGGGGCTTATCCGGTCGCAGGACACCGTCAAATCGTGGAACAATCAGATTGCCACTGAAAAGCATCTCCCGCGCGGCCGAGGCAAACCTTGGTTCGTCGCGGTCAAATAGTGGGATACGCGCCAATCCTGGCAGGTACAGCGCCCCTGCCAGGAGAATAATCAACAGCGCATCTTCCCAGCTCCACCAGTGTTTAACCACTTTTTTCTTTGCGATTGTTTGGGGCATCAAACGTTATCCAGCTCCGTTTGCCTTGGGGCGGCCAATCGGGCGCAACTTATGCTCGATTCCCATTTTTTTCGCCATCTTGGCGGCCCAGGCATCAGTGCCCAATGGGCTGCCGCGCTTCAGGCTGACTTCCAGCCGGGCCCGCTCAGATTTCTCCATTGGCTTATTGACCAGTGCTTTCCAGCGATCCGGGCGCTGCACAGGCAGGGAACTTAACAATTGCCGCGCTATTTTTTTATCACAACCCAGACTCGACCATGTCCAGTCGCCGGCATTTTTTGCCACCCTGGCGCGCAGCGGGACGGACTCGATATAGCGAAGCAGATCAATCAGATCGCCGCCCTGCTGTACGGGCAAGCTTTCATACCGCCCCTTATACAGGCTCCCTTTGGAACGTTTGTTCCGCGCCTGATGCCGCTTAACATGCGTATTGGCCACCCAGGACATGTACTTGGACAGATCCGATTTTCCGCGCGGGCGCAGAATGATGTGCCAATAATTCGGCATCAGACAAAATCCGTAGATTTCAATCGACGCCATGGATTTGCCCTCGATGAGTAAATCCAGGTACGCCTGAAAATCCTCCGGGGTGCGAAACAATGTTCGGCCATTTTTCCCGCTGTTGTAGACGTGATAAATGACCCCGCCGACCGCGGCACGTGCTGTTCTTGGCATAAAAACCTTTCCTTTCTTTATACCGGCAAAATCCGGGCGTTTCCGCAGCGCCTCAGTTCATGCCTTCGATTTTTCTTTTCTGTTTGTCGATGCCTCAGATTTTGAAATAAACAGATTTTTCAAAATATTATCACCGCTTAATTCTTCTCCGCTGATTGCCATGGCCAGAAGTTCCCCGCCCAGAATATCCGGCGCGATTATCAGATCCGGCCCGACCCGCTGAATACGCTGCAGGTTTTTGCTGTTCTTAACAGCCGCCACGGTGCGGGCATTCCCGGCCAACTCCTTGGCCGCCATTACGATAAACGCATTCTCGCTGTCATCGGCTCGCAACGCCAGAATGGCCACCGCCTTTTCGCCGCCGGCCTTTCGCAATACCTCAATGTCGGAGGCATCACCAATAATCATATCCGCGGCGTCCATCCAGGAATTTTCCGGTTCTTTCGGTACCACCACGACAACGGGCAACTGCCTGGATTTCAGTTCGCGATAAGTATTATGCGCCAGAGGATTATCACCGATAACAATGTAGTGATCCTGTTTCATACGCTTTTTTTCTCCTGCCAGCAGGCGCTGCATGCGGCCGTTTACCAAGGGCACAATAACCGCGGAAATGGAGGTGGCAAAAACCGTAATGCCTAAAATGATCATGGAAATAACAAACAGTCGGGCATCGTTGGATTTGGGCACAATATCGCCATACCCGACGGTTGACAGTGTCACCACCGAAAAATACAGCGCCATGATTAAACTTGTAATTGGAGGTGTAAAGCCCTGTCCCAGAACAAATGATCCGCACACGCTGTAACCCAGCAGCAATATCACGCTCATGAGACTGAACATGGTACCCGCGGCCAGGCTTGATTTTGAAAAATGGCGGTAAAACACAATCAGTGCTACCAGCACCGCCCCATTCAAAAGCGTTAACGCGCCCCACTGCAAATTGGCCTGATGTAAAACCAGTGCCAGCGCAACTGCGGAAATCAACAATGCAATAACCCATGCCAGGCGAGAGCGAAACGCCAATCCAAAGGACATCGCCAGCAGTACGGCACCGGCCGCGGCTTCCGGTAAACCGCCAAGCCCCGGCATCACTGCGATCTGCCCGATATGCAGCACCGGCTTAAGCTGCTTGATAAACGGTAATGCCCTGTGAAATCTGGATATACCATCCAGCAGATTCAATAATCCCAGAATCGCCGCGCCAGCCGCCACCGGTAAATGGGGAAACCAATGATCCAATCGCAGTCGCCGCCGGGTCTGCTGCATGAATCGCCCCAGGCGCAGACGAAGGGGAAACTGTAAAATTCGATACTCGCGCGGCATTAGCCGTTCCTTAAAAGATCATCCGTTGTCCGCACGCCCGTCCTGATTGCCGAGCTGTCCATCCGTGCAGCCTTCTGCAAGCCAAAGGTGAGTCATTGTACTGGTCAGCATTAATCCAAACTCACATGACAAGCGGCGGTGCGGCCATCGCCTTTGATAACCTCGAATACGATTTCGGGCTTACCAGGGGTTGCTTCCGCCTGCGTTACCAGCTTTTTGAACCCGTTGATATCATTTATTCGGTGATCATCGACACGGGTAATAATGTAGCCGGGCTGCACAGGTGTCGTTCCCAGCGAGGCTGGTTTTCCATTATGCACCAGGACGACATAAACGCCCTTCTGGCTCAGCGGCAGCTTACGGGAATACGTATCTATAAATGCCAGATTGTGCACAACCAGACCGATTTTTCGATCATAATACCGGGGCAGACGACTGGGCGGCGTCGGTGCCTGACCAATGGTGATACTGATGGTCTTTGGCTTGCCGTTTCGCAGGATGCCGAGTTTCACAGTCTGACCCGGTTTAAATTGCTGCATGCGATGCTCAAAACGTGCCACCATCAACGTTGCCACGGGTGTATGCGCAAAGGGTTTGCCATCCACAGTCAGGATAATATCACGTGATTTCAAACCGCCTTTGGCCGCCGGCATTCCCGGAATAACCTGCCCAACCATCAGGCCCGACCGAAGTTTAATGTTGTAAAGCTTCCGCACCGCTGATCGCAGGCCGGTACTATCCAAGGTTCCCAGCCACGGGATTCTGGCGATAAATCGCTTGGTGGGGATATCGGTTAAATCCTGCTTAATCGAGTTGTATGCAATAAACATTCCGACCTGCTGATTATCCCGCAACGTTACCGGGACCGATCGCCCCAGCAGCGACATAACCATTCCGTCACCGGGATTAGGCACCGTCACGCCGGCAAATTTGCCGGTGCGGTAATCAAATACCGGGCTGTTGGCATCGGTGAGACCGAATGAATCGGTTGCAATCAGTGTGTGCACAAGCGGTATCATCGCTTTAATGCGATTCACGCCGACAAAGGCCCCATACGCCTGATCCTTACCCAGCCGCCCCACTGAATACACGCGCTGGCCAAGAGAGGGTTTGGAAATTGATGAAATCTGTAAAGGTGGTGCATCCAGAGGTTTCAGCGCGCGAACGTAGCAGAATAAGCCGTCCACAGTACGGCCGAGATATTCCGCGGGAATCTTCGGCATATCCCCCTGGGCAAGGCGGATTTTCAGGTGACGGATGTAGTCCAATGGAATATCCTGCGGGATCAGATCGGAAGATATCAGCACGACACCCTGTTTGTTAAGCACAATTCCCTGACCACTGAGCTTATTGGTTTTATGGAATTCGTTCTCAGCGGTGTATTGGACCACCACAATGCTTCGGGCAATTTCCGGAATCCGCTTGGCGACACTTGGCGCAGCGGAGGCCGAAGCGCAAGCCGCCGTCAGACCAACTGATATCCACGCCATGGCCAGCACGCGAAGCCCTGTTGTACGATGATTCATAGTCATTTCCTGATTTCAAAAGGTATACGGATCCATCAACAATCTGAAGCGAATTTTAGCTGCCGCTTCCGGGTGTAAATACCAGTGTACGTTCGGAACGACCGCGCTTTACCACCACGGCATAAGGTTTACTGCTCTTGGCCATTCGATCGGCCACGGCTTTCAGTTGCATGCTGCTGGTGATGCGTGTGCTTCCGACCATCCGAATAATATCGCCATCCTGCATTCCGGCATTGTCGGCAATCGAACCGCTTTGCACACTGGTTACCAGCACACCGCTGATCAATTTCATCTGCTGTTGCCGCAAAAATGCGCTGGTTAGATTCCGCACGACGATTCCCCATGGCTTGATTTGATGCCGCGGGGAAATAACACTTTCCAGGCGCTGCGAGACAATGTGAAGTGTTTTCTGTTTGATTACAGTCCCATCGCTCATGCGATCCAACACCAGCGTAAGTGTTGAGCCGATCGGGTGATCGGCTATAAAACGCCGCACGGCGGAAATCTGTTCCGGAAATCGGCAATTGGTGGCGTAGCCATCGACGGATAACAGAACATCGAGAGCCTGCACACCCGCAGCCGACGCGGGCGAGTCATGATCCACGGATCGGATCAGCACGCCTTTTCCCGGGGGCAGATGATAAAATCGGCTCAATCCCAGCATGGGTTCAAGTTCCAGACCGATATAACTGCGTGAAACTTTGCCGTGCTTCAACAGTGACGGAATGACACGGCGCGCCACATTGATCGGGATGGCAAAGCCAAGGTTGTTGGCCGTCGGATCACCGCGGGTATTAATGCCAATGACATGGCCGCGCAGATTAATCAGCGGTCCTCCGGAATTTCCGGGGTTAATGGCGGCGTCCGTCTGGAGCCAGTTGTTAAACCAGCCGGTCTCGTATCCGTCAATGGTTGTGGCATTAAAAAATCTGTCGGTGTTGGAGATGATTCCGCGGGTTACCGTTCGAGAAAGACCGTATGGCGTGCCGATG
>JAJZJL010000003.1 GCA_021810145.1 Planctomycetota bacterium
TCTGGAGGCTCGCCTGTTGACCGGTGAGGTTAATCTGGTAACGGCCATGAAGCACATTCGGAAAATGCTCAAGCCATCGGGCCCCCGGATGGTGGTACTGAAAAAGGGAGAACACGGCTGCCTGACAGCTTACGACGAAATGCTTTTTGCCATGCCGGCGTATCCGACTGAAAAAGTTATCGACCCGACGGGAGCCGGCGACAGTTTTGCCGGAGGTATGCTGGGGTATCTTGCGGGGCTGCCAAAATGGTCGGCGGCACAGGTAAAACAGGCGGTGGCGGCGGGGACGGTAATGGCAAGTTTCACCATTCAGGGCTTTTCGCTGGATGGATTGAAAAAGGCCAACAAGCCCGCAGTGGCGGCCCGATTGGCCGAATTTAAGAAAATGCTGACCGTGGGATTGGTGTAAGATCGCGCATGGCGTGGGCGGCAGGAACTGACAAATTGTGAAAGGAACGCGTTTTTTTGTTGACCCTTCCGGGGTTGCCGGTAAGATGACACTGTTTATGAATCGGCGGGTTAAGCCCGCAAACGGTCAGTGAGTTGCAAAAACGCGTTCAACGGCCGAAAACGGAATGAATGAACCGGTAAATGCCAACAACTGAAACGCGATGGATCGCGAGATTCCGGTGGAATCGGTAAAAGCTTCAGGCGATAAAGAAGAATCGCTCGGAATGTGATAGTAAGTCGATGAGGAGTCTGTGAATGAATCGCACGCGATGGCGGCTGGGTTTTATGGCGATTCTGCTGGGACTGGCGATGGGTTTTCCCGCCGCGGTCCGGGCAGCGGCACCAATCAGTAAAGCGGCGGCCAAAAAGGCTGGCTTTGAGCAGCTTTGGGAATTGCCTGTGGGCATTGGCTCACATACCGGTGATTCCGTTGCGAAGTTGTGGCAATTGGGGAACAACCTGATCGTTCTTACCCGCCACGGATATATGGTTTGCATTCGGGCACAGGTAGGCACCATTCGCTGGACCATTAAAATTCCGGGAACCGCGGACAGCATTTCAAGACCAGAACCATTTGCAACGAACCAGTTTATGTTGCTGGTCAGCGGCCACATGCTGATTTTAGACAGCCGTAACGGCAAAATTGTTCATGACAAGTCGCTGGGAATGGCGCCGGGCACCAACCCGATCCTGAAAGATAACACCATTTTAATCGGATCCTTACACGACCGCATGTATGCCTTTTCCGCCAATTGGCCGCCACGCCAGCTCTGGTTTCAACTTGATCGGAACGATTCATTTGTAACCGATCCGTTGGTGGTGGGTGAAAATGTTGTTTTCGGAAGCCGCAACGGGATTATTTACGCCCGTGACCTGGCGGACGGTACCGGCGGCTGGAAACGCCACGTTGGCGGCCACCTGCTGGCGAGTCCGGCTGCGGCCAACGGGGTGGTGTATTTCCCCAGCATGGACAGCAATGTTTATGCCGTGGACGCGGATACAGGCTTATCGCCGTGGATTACCCGGCTTCCCGGCGAATTGGAGTTTTCGCCGTTGATTCTGAACAACCATTTACTGGTTCCAACCGGTGGCGTGGGATTGTTTTCGCTGTCAATGAAAACCGGCCTGAAACAATGGGGACCGGTTCGCAACGGATTTTGCATTGTTGGCCGCCGAGGTGGCGAGATATATGTTGCCACAACGAACGGAACCGTGGCGGCGGTGAATCTGGCGACGGGCCATGTACTGAAGACAATGGCCTACGATGCGCCTTCGGTTTTTATGCGTAACAGTAAAACATCTGATATTTTTATGGCCTCCGTCAACGGCGAAGTGGAAGAACTCAGGCCGCTGCGAAGACAATAATACAACTTGAGCGTAAAGTATTTTCAATGAATCCTGATCTCGTACCCGTGCGCCGTGCGCTAATTTCCGTTTCCGATAAGACTGGCCTGATTGAATTGGCCGCGGTATTAACGCGTGAATTCGGCGTTGAAATTATTTCCACCGGGGGCACCGCCCGAACGCTGGCCGCGGCCGGGGTGAAGGTAAAGGATGTTTCCCAAATCACCGGCTTTCCGGAAATGATGGATGGCCGGGTGAAAACACTGCATCCGGTTGTTCATGGCGGCCTGCTGGCGTTGCGCGATAATCCAGAACATGTGGCCGCCATGCAGGGACATGGCATTGAGGCCATTGACCTTCTGATTGTAAATCTGTATCCGTTTGAGCAGGTCACAGCCCGCGAGGACTGCTTGCTGGAAAATGCCATTGAAAACATTGACATCGGCGGACCGGCGATGATCCGGTCGGCGGCCAAAAACCATCGCAGCGTGGCGGTGGTAACCGATGCTACCGAGTATGACAGCCTCTTGGCGCAACTCCGCAGCCACAGCGGTGCAACGCAATTGTCGTTTCGCAACACGCTGGCCGCCGCCGCGTTTGCCCGCACCGCACGATATGACGCGGCGATAAACCAATACCTTCAGAGGCATTACACACAAACGGCCTCGGGGCTGCCGGCGGTGCTGGCACCGGTTCTGCAACTGCAGCAGACGCTGCGCTATGGCGAAAATCCGCATCAGGCCGGGGCCTTGTATGCTCCGGCCGGAGAAAAGCGGGGCATCGCGGGTGCCCGGCAATTGCACGGCAAAGCATTATCCTATATGAATCTGCTGGATGCGGATGCGGCCATGGCGCTGGTATCCGAGTTTTCCGAACCGGCGGCGGCCATTATCAAACATGCAAACCCCTGTGGCTGTGCCACGGCGACGACGCTTTCCGAAGCATTTGATCTGGCTTATGCCGGCGATCCGGTCGCGGCGTTTGGGGGTATCGTGGCCTTTAATCAGCGGGTGGATAAGGCCACGGCGGAAAAAATTGTCGCGGGCAAAAGATTCATTGAAGTACTGCTGGCTCCGCAGTTTGCCCCCGAGGCGTTGGCACTTCTGCAGCAGCGTTGGGCTGATTGCCGGGTGCTGTGCGTGGAAAAGCCGGACGTTGAATCATTGACTTATCGATCCATATCCGGTGGAGCGCTGGTCCAGACGGCGGACAATGCCGGATTTGATCAATCCATGGCCAGGGTTGTTTCCAAAAGACAGCCGGACGCGGAACAATGGAGGGATATCGCTTTTGCCGCCCTGACATGCAAGCATGTTAAAAGCAATGCCATAACGCTGGTGCGCAATGGCCAACTGCTTGGCGCGGGTGCCGGACAGATGAGCCGGGTGACGAGTTGCCGCCTGTGCGTTGAGCTTGCCAACCAGAATGGCCATGGAGAAAAACTTGCGGGAGCAACGGCGGCGTCCGACGCCTTTTTCCCCTTTCCGGACGGGCCGGAAATTCTCATAGCGGCAGGGGCAAAGGCGATTGTTCAACCCGGCGGATCCAAGAAAGATGATCTGACCATTGCATTGTGCGATCAGCATGATGTGGCATTGGTATTTACCGCCGTGCGGCACTTCCGGCACTGAAGTCCGGCGGTCAGCTTGTGACCATGGTGCTGAACATGCTTAACTGCTCGCCCGGCAGAGCTTTTCGATCCGGCGCGCCGAGCCAATCGGTTCTTTGAAATTGATGCGCCAGGGTCAGAATCGGTGCGATACGGGCATCGGATTCAAACAATGCGCGCAGCTTGATGGGACAATTGCATTGCCGGCTGCGGTGCAGAAGAACAATGTGATGCGGCTGATGTTCCAGACCATATTTTTCCGCAGTGCGATCCAATATTTTCCGGACCAGTTCCATGGCCTCAAGATTCGACAAATGGCCGGCACCACCCATGATCCGCTTTTTCAGCCGTTGGGGACGGGCGCTTTGTAATTGCATTTCCGGATCATAATTGCTTTCGATGGCCAGAATGCCGGCACCGGAAAAGAGTTCCACGAGTTCCGGCAGGGGGCGGCCAAAATCGGTTGCATATCCGACCCGTGTCCGGGAGCTTTGCATCAGAAAACCAAAACTTCCCTTTTTATCATGCTGCAGGCGAATGGGTGTGCAGGATACCGCTGAGAGCGGATTAAAAACTTCTTTGTCAAAGGTGGTGGTTAATGCCATGATCGGTTTGAGCAGATCTTCCAATCGGGCCAGGCGGCGCAGCAGCTTGAGTTGATTACCGGGAATATATATCCGGATGTTCTGCCGCAGCATGACACGGAACCAGGCGGGATTGATATGATCGCCATCCAGGTGCGTAAGCACAATGGCGCGAATATGGGAAATATCCAAACCCGTGCCAATCATGCGGCGATCCGCGGTCAGCGGACCAATCCCGGCGTCAATGAGCATGACCTCTGGCCCGGCCCGCAATAGCGAGGCGTTGCCGCCTGATCCGCTGGCCAGTACACATAACTCAAGATTCATCGCGCCGCAATCCAATATTACATAAGCCGCAACCGGTCCGGTTGCAGGAATTTAACCGCCACATGATACGACCTGAACCAATTTTCCGGCAAATGCCCCTGTAAAACAAGCCTATCCATGAAGGGCGATCAGTGGCAATTGAAGCACCCGCCCCGCCCCGCCCCGCCCCGCCCCACAACACGCTACGCCCTATGCCCTTGGCGGCCCGCCTGAAATCAGTCAGCCACGCCGCCGCAGCGATCTGGAATCGTAAGCGGATCGCAGACCCGCTGCGCCGCCCCGCATTATCTTATTTCAAACCAAGAGTTCACAGCGCTGGGCGGTCCGTTCCGGCTTCTGGTTTCTCTGAAGTGCATTCTGGCTTCCAAATTCTGGCTCGCCCCCGCCCGGGGCTTTTCGAAAATATTGGTCGGTGATCCTTGGTCAGTGGGTTTTTAAGCGCTGCACCATCAATACTGCCACCAACGCTGCGAATACTGCGATCATTTCGTGTTCCATGGATTGAAGATAGATTTTCCGAGAATTGAAAAATGCCGCGTATTGCGTGTGACAAGCGTCAAATCGTAAACCACAACTGTGGCGGCCAGCAGGGCATCCATTGATTCCATCGGCCGGCCCAGTTGCTCGGATTTCGCAACGAGAATTCCCCACCGCTGGGCAACAGCGATATCCACCGGCAAAATGCGGCCTTCAAAACGGGCCGGAAGGGCTTCGGCCAGCCAAGCGTGCAGGCGCGAGCGTTTTGTGCCCTGCGGCAATTTTTCGACCCCGTGGTGCAGTTCGGCCAGCGTGGCCATGCTGAGATGCAGGGTGTCCTCGGGGGTGCCGTCGAGCCACGCAATGACCCCTTGATCCGGCGAGGGCCGGGATAACTCGGAGATGACGTTGGTATCCAGCAGGACGTTCACAGTCCGGATTCCCGCCATTTAATTTTAAGCCCACTGGTTTTGAGTTCCGCGGCCTTCAACGGAGAATCCATAAGAAACTCAACCAGACTTTTGTTGCGCCGGGCTTTTCTTTCCCAATCCCGTACCGAGGCCACCACAATCGCCGGTTGGCCATGGCGCGTGACCGTCTGCGGCCCGTTTGCTTCGGCCTCTTTAAGAAGTTTGCTGAATCTTGCCTTGGCCGTCGCCACGGGCCACTGGTGCGCATGCTTCATGGTCGGTTACTCCATGTTCAACCATTATGACCATTATAGTCATAATCAGGAACGCCAACGAGATCGATCCGCCGGGTTGTCACGAACACCGGCGTTAGCGCCGGGATAACACCACAGCCATCCTGCAGGCCGCGAGTTCAAAGCCCTTCCTTCCTGCGGAAAACTGGCGCGTATCTTTCCGGCGGCAGAACAGGTTTCCAGTGATAAATACTGCACATTATTTCCCAGTACTGGCGATTCCGCCATTGCTGTCATATACGATGCGCCCGCCGAGAATGGTATAAGCTACCCGGCCGGTGACCGTGCGGCCTGCGAATGGGGTGTTGCGGCTTTTGCTGAAGGATTTTTCCGGATCAATCGTCCACTTTTCGTTGGCCTGAATAATCGTGATGTCTCCCAATGATCCGGCGGCCAATGTTCCACGATCTTTGAGGCGGGCGATTGCGGCCGGTTGGGCAGTCATTTTCCGAATCAGATCAAGCCAGGACAGGTGCCCGGGCGTTACCAGAGCTTCAACGTAAAGAGCCAAGGCGGTTTCCAGGCCCAGAATGCCGAACGGCGCACGGTCAAATTCCAGTTCCTTTTCTTCGCGGGCATGCGGGGCATGATCGGTCGCGAGGCAATCAATGGTTCCGTCGGCAAGCGCTTCAATGCAGGCTTGAACATCTTCCTGGGAGCGCAATGGCGGGTTCATTTTAAAATGCGTGTCATAGTTGGCACAGGCCGTATCGGTCAGCAGCAGATGGTGCGGCGCAACTTCCGCGGTAACATTTTGGCCGTGCTGCTTGGCCCGGCGGATTAAGGCAACGGATCCCGCGGTGCTGATGTGCTGAACATGGTAGCGTGCCTTGATTCTTGCATTGAGTTGCAGATCGCGGGCGATCATTAATTCTTCGGCCACCGCCGGTATGCCGCCGAGGCCCAATCGTATGGCGGTGGTACCGGCGTTCATGGCACCGCCGGAAAGTGTTGGCTCCTCGCAATGCTGGCTGATCAGGCCATCAAACATTTTGACATATTGCAGGGCTTTGAGCATCACCGCCGCCGACGCCACGCCACATCCGTCATCGCTGAAGCCCACCGCGCCGGCCTCATGCATGAGCCGTAGTTCGGCAAGTTCTTTGCCCTCACGGGCCTTGGTGATGGCACCAAAAGGCAAGACCCGGCATAAGGCGGTCCGTGCGGCCTGAGTGAGAACGAATTCAATCTGGGTATCGGTGTCGATGGCGGGCGTGGTATTGGGCATGCAGCAGACGGTGGTAAACCCACCGGCGACCGCGGCGGCGGAACCCGAGGCGATGGTTTCTTTATGTTCCTGCCCCGGTTCCCGGAGGTGAACATGAATGTCAATGAGGCCGGGGGTAACAAATCCCCCCTTGGCATCGAGAATGGTGGCTTGGGGAGCGGTGGCTTTCAAGCCGGAGCCGACGGCCTGAATTTTACCCTCCGCAATGAGCACTTCGAGGGGTTCTGGCTTTTGGCGATTGGGGTCCAGAACGATGCCGTTGGTAATAAGCAATTGATCATTTTTCATGCCTCAGAGTATAAACGCCAGCGGCAAGAAGGTGAATGGGGCGGGAGAAATTGGCCTAAATCAAAAAGTTTGGTATATTACTGATCCCGAAAAGGGCGTGTGCCTGAGCGGCCAAAAGGGACGGACTGTAAATCCGTTGGCTTATGCCTACGCAGGTTCGAATCCTGCCGCGCCCATCAGTTCCTTATGCAGGCATGTGCATTTGTTTGCATTGTGCGGCAAATTACCTTGATTTTTGCGGGCTTCGTGATCAGTGTGCGAATTGTCGCAATTTCCTGCCGGAGCCTGCCGGGCCGGATTCTGGGCCGGTTGTTTTGGGTGTCGCGGCTACGGTGGGCTTGTTGCCGGGCGGTGGTCTGGGGGGTACCTGGAATAATTACCGGCGATGGCCGATACTCTGCGGTTCCCCCGAGATTGTGTGTGACACCCGGCGCGGGGGTTGAGAAGGCTGCGGCCCGCCGAAATACGTCAAGTGCTTACTGACAGGCGAAAAATGGTTTTGCAATAGCCAAGCTGGGAACAGCGGGGTAGAATGACCGCCATGAACATTACACATGAAATATTCGGACACACCAAGGAAGCGCAACCGGTGGATATTTTTACGCTCAGCAGCCCCGCCGGGCTGACGCTTAAGGTCTGCTCTTACGGGGCGACGATTACAGAATTGCATACGCCGGACCGCAAGGGTGACACGGCCGATGTAACACTGGGATTTGCGGCGCTCGGGCCATATCTGGGAGAGCATCCGTCGCTGGGCTGCGTGGTGGGCCGGGTGGCCAACCGCATTGCCAATGCCCGTTTTCGGCTGAATAAAAAAGATTATCAGTTGTACGCCAATAATGGCGGACACAGCCTGCATGGCGGCAAGGTGGGTCTGGCTCGGAGAGTCTGGAAATCGCAGCAGATCAAAGTTAACGGCGTTCCGGCCGTGGAATTTACCTACCACAGTCCGGATATGGAAGAGGGTTATCCCGGCACGGTGGATTTCAAGGCCATTTATCTGATGCCGGATCATCACACCATTCGGCTGATTATGGAAGCCCGCACGGATTATCCGACACCAATTAACCTTACCAACCATGCCTATTTTAATTTTCATGGTGCCGGCAATGGTAATATTCTGGATCATGAACTGACGATTCACGCGGATCATTACACGCCGGTGGATGCATCGCTGATTCCAACCGGGGAAATCCGATCGGTACATGGAACGCCGCTGGATTTTACCCATCCGGCGGTCATTGGCTCTCGGATTGCGGACGTGCCGGGAGGGTATGATCATAATTTCGTTCTGCGGACCGGAGATGATCCGTTGCACCCCGCGGCACGGTTGATTGAACCGACATCCGGCCGAGTCATGGAAGTATGGACAACACAGCCGGGCGTACAGCTTTATACGGGCAACTTTCTCAATGGCAAGGTAACGGGCATCGGCGGCGCGTATGAGAAGCATGGCGGGCTGTGCCTGGAGACGCAGCATTTTCCCAATGCGGTGCATCACGGACATTTTCCATCGATTATTCTGCATCCTGGACAGCATTATCATCATATTGCCGAGTATCGATTTCCCAAGCCGGTGTGATAACCGCAGAATCTCGTAAAGAGAGTATCGAAGATGGAATTGAATTTGACGCTTTGATGGGAGCAACGGAATGAAAAAATGTGCAGTAAAGCCAGCGGCCATCGCATTGACGGCGTTGATTCTGGCGGCGGCGGGTATGGCGGGGTGGCAGGCACGCACGCAGGCGGAAGCGGTGAAAGCTGCCGCAGCTCCGGTGCTTTCTTTTACCATGCCGTCGCTGGCGGGAAGAAACGTGCATTTAAGCCGCTATCAGGGCAAGGTTATTCTGATGGTCAACACGGCCAGCAAATGCGGTTTTACGCCCCAATATGCGGGACTTGAAGCACTCTATAAACGGTTCAAATCAAAGGGATTTGTGATTCTGGGTTTTCCATCCAATGATTTCGGCCACCAGGAACCGGGAACGGATAAACAAATCAGCATCTTTTGCACGTCGCATTATGGCGTGACGTTTCCAATGTTTTCCAAGGTGGATGTGAAGGGGCCGCACCAGTGCGCGTTGTATCATTATCTTACCGGTCGCAAGACCGATCCACGGTTTGCCGGGGTGGTGAAATGGAATTTTGAAAAATTTCTGATTTCACGCAAGGGCAAGATTGTGGCGCGGTTCCGATCGCCGATTACCCCGGAATCGGCCATTCTGGTTCACGCGGTTGAAACGCAATTAGCGCAATAATCGGGTATGATGCCCCCGCGATGATCCAATTGTTTTTTGCACATTGGTATACGGTTTTCTTTGCACTGCTCTGGGGCACCGCATTGCTGATTGCCGCATGGGCGGCGCGGGTGGCGCAATTTTTCCATTTGCGGATGCCGCGCGTGGTGGCGCAGCCGCTGGCCGCGAAATTTCCCATGGTAGCGGTAATAGCGCCGATCAAAGGCGTGGACGCCAATACGCAAGAGAATATCGCGGCGCTGTTAAATCAGGATTATCCCCATTATCGGGTTATTTTTGCCGTGGAATCAGCGGATGACCCGGTATGCGCGGTTATTGCCGCGGTGCAGGCGAACCAACCCGCGAATCGTATTGAACTGGTTGTGGCCGGAGCCGCCACTTCGCGTGGTCAGAAGGTACATAATCAACTGGCTGGCGTGGAGAGAACAACATCGGACGATATTTTTCTGGCGTTCATGGATGCCGATGCCCACCCCGCTTCAAACTGGCTGCATGCCCTGGTTTCCATGCTCAATTCGCACCATATTGGCGCCACCACCGGATACCGCTTTTATGTGCCAAGCAACAATCATCCAGCCAATGCCATTATCTGCGTGCTCAATGCCATGGTTGGAACGCTGTTAGGCCCCTACCGGCGCACGGTGGCATGGGGCGGATCGATGGCGATTCGGCGGCGGGATTTCTTTGAATTTGGCGTACAGGATGCCTGGCAGGGGGCATTAAGTGACGATTATGTATTAACCTGGTGCGTAAAAAAAAATGCGCGTACAAAAATTCATTTTGTGCCGCAGTGTATTGTGGCTTCGCAGGCGGCATTTGACTGGCCGAAAGCATGGGAGTTTGCGGTTCGGCAGTATCGGATCACACGGGTGTGCGCGGGGCGACTCTGGTTAACCGGACTGGCCGGAGCCGCACTTTATATTTCCGCGCTGATATCGGCACCTGTTGCGGCGGTTGTGTTGGGGGTCATGGGATCGGGATGGTTCTTCGTTCCGCTGGTGGTATTTCTGGGTTTGTATGGCCTGTCGATTTTTCGAGGATGGAAGGTACTGCAAGCGGCTCGACGATTATTGCCCGATCATACCGCGGCGATTAATCAGGCAACATTCTGGTTCACTTGGGGAATGCCGGCCGTACATGCGGTAAATGCGGTGTTTTTAATAGCGGCCGCCTTTGGCAGAATGATTACCTGGCGCGGCATACGCTATGAGATGAAGTCCCGCACGGAGACGGTGGTACTTCCGAAGTGAAAATTCGATAACACACGGGGGAAGAGTGCTTTGAAATTTGGAATTCGCCATGCGGACGGGCTGCCGTTGGAATGGTATGCGGTCATATCGGGGTGAGGAATTTGACGCATTGCGGCCGAGAAGAGACATTTGCCAACGGGAAGATTGAATTTGAGATTTGAGATTTGAGATTTGAGATTTGAGATTTGAGATTTCAAATCTGAGGTTGGAGATTGGAAATCTGAAATCTGAAATCTGAGATTTGAGATTTCAAATTGGAGCTTTGGGATTTGGGATTTCAAATTTCAAATTTTAGATTTTAGATTTTAGATTTTGGATTTTGGATTTGGATTTCAGATCGGGATTTGATGTCTTGTATTTGAGGCGGCGGAGTGGTTCGCGAGCGTTCTGCCGCGGGCAATATATATATCAATGCATGCGGTAAATTATCTGCCATTATTTATGAGAACGGAGGTGGAGATCCGATTTCGAATCGGAACCATTCCATCTGAAATCTGGATTGTGACACTTCAGACCGGTTCCCGCTCTATTTCGTTTTCGCCGGGATTTATTCTTTCGGCAGCGGCAGACTCAAGGATGAATTTGACTTCAGTGCGGTCTCCGCGCTGGCGGCAGCAGCCTTGATTGCGGCGGCACGGACGGACGGATCGGTTGAAATACCGGCGACCGAAAGATCCACGTTATACATCATGGCAGGCACAATCCACGGCAAAGGTGACGCCTGCATGGGCATACTGCCCTGAGCCTGTTTCAAAGCGCCGGCGGCATGAACGTTAAATTCCACCATCGCCTGCTTGCGGAAATTTTCCACCGCACCGGCGGGAGGCTCCTGCAACGGTGAATTCTCGCTTACCAGAGAAAAAATCTGTTTGCCGGCTTTTGCAGCCCCCTGCTGAAGCTGTGCGGCGTACATTCGCATGGCGGCAATTTGTCCGGCTTTCAAGGCGGCCGCCGCACGATACACTTCCAGGATACATTGCGGCGCGCGACTCTGATTGGCGACCACCAGCGGATCGCCGGGCTTTAATCCGGAGGTGATCAGGCTTTGAGCATAAGTAGTGCTGCGGCGCTGTTCATTCAGGGCCGCCATGAGATCACTGGAAGCCGCATCGGTATATTTTGCGGCAAGAGCGGCCTGCTTATCAATTGTTTTAAGCAATGCATTAATCGAGGCGGCCCGTCCGGCGGCGGAGGTTGAAGATTTTCCGTTGGCACCGTCAATGAGCACGGTAACACCGGCCTTGAGCGCGGCAATTTGAGCGCTGTCGCTTTGGGCAAATTCGGCCGCCGATTTCTGAGCCTGCCGCAGGGCTGCAACCTGATTGGCCCATCTAACTTGTTCAAGTTTGGCTGAATCCAGCGCCATGGTCGCCATCTGATAATGTGCTTCCAGGACGGTGGCACGCTGATGGGCGGCGGCGGCACGATTAAGATAGCCCGCTCCGCGCTTGAAATCCACCAGCGTTGCGGGCGTTACGGTTACTTCACCGCGGGACTGCAGCCCCATGCCTTTAATATCCAATGCTTTGGCGATTCCCCGGTAGTGTGCCAATACGCGGCCCACTGCGGTAGCTTTCTTCCGGGCCGTTGCCACAGCATGTTCCGCGGAACTTTCCATGCGTTGGGCATGTTGCAGTTCCTGATCATACAAATGCAGATACAGATCGTGCTGTTTTTTCAGAAACGCTATTTTTGCGGCAAATTGGCCCACCTGTGTGGATGCGGCATCTACCGATAAAACTTGATTCTGCAGGGCCATCAGGGCATTGGATAATTGATCGGTGTGGACTTGCGCGGCGGCCAAATTGACCAGCCCGCGCTGCATCTCAAGCAGACCCTTGACCTGAAAATTCAAATCTGAATTTCCCAGCGCACTGGAGAGCGTGGCGTACGCATGGCGTAAATCACGGGTAACGGACGGCGGCTGAATATAAGCACCAGGATTACCGTTGGCGGCGTCCTTGGCGGCAATTAATTGCTCGGAGTTCAGTGGCGCACTGATTGCAACCGGAAAATGAGACTTGGCGTGATAACGTCCCGCTTCCGCAAGAAGCATGGAGGCTTTGGATGATGCCGCCTGAGCCTCCACATCCGCGTGATGCGATGGCGACGCACCGCAACCGGTTAATGCAGCGCTGGCCGCGAATGCAGCGGCCAGACCAATCGCCCGCACGGCATTGCTCCACCGGCCAATGCCAGTCAATGCATTTGCTTGAGCCTTGGAAACCTTAAGAACGGGGCGTTGTGTTATAGAAATCACGTCAACTCCTGCCATAGCTCAACTGCCACCCTGTCGAAAATCAACCGTTTTTGTACCACCACAACGCCGTGGCGTCAACTTAAAACGGAAAATTAATGCCGCTTGGGTACAGGCCATTTCACGCGCTGGGCAAACGACCGCGGGTTTTCATCCCGATGGCCATCGGGGCTGACCGGAAAACAACATGATCCGCGCAGCGGCGACGGCAACCGGGATGGAAAGGCCTGGAGCTTGCGTTTTAGCGGAACCGATAGGTTCGGGGAATTTCCATAAACTCGCATTTTTTCAGGTTTGTGGGTTTTTGGGCAGACAAACGGGCGGATGGATGAACATCAGTAAGTGCAAAAGCCGCTTGTGTGCTTTATCGCCGGTCATTTCCATGGGAGATTCAAGGTTATGTCCGTTTCAGTCCGGCGGCGTGTAAAAGCGATAACCGACACCGGTTTCAGTATGAATGTATTTGGGCTGGGACTGGTCAGGCTCAATTTTTTTGCGAAGTTGATTCATGTACACGCGCACATAATGCGTTTCAAAGCCGTAGCCGGCCCCCCATGTTTCCTTGAGGAGTTGCTTGTGGGTCATAACCTTACCGGCGTTCCGCAGCAGTACCAGCAGCAGACGATACTCGTGCGGCGTTAGATGCACCACATTGCCGGCCACGGTAACTTCGCGCGAATCCAGATTCATGCTGATATCGCCCACAGTCAATACGCCACGATCCGGCTGGTGGGTACTTGCCGCCCGGCGCAAAGCAACACGCAGACGCGCCAGCAGCTCACCCACGCCGAAGGGTTTGGTGAGATAATCGTCCGCCCCCGCATCCAGTGCATCAATTTTCCCGCGTTCCTGTCCACGCGCGGAAACAATTATGATCGGCAGGTGCGAAAGTTGCCGAATATCTTTGATTAATGTCAAACCATCGCGGTCCGGCAGGCCCAGATCGAGAATAATCGCATCAGGCGAATTCTGGCCGAACAGCCGCATACCCTCCGCCGCCGTGGCGGCTTCGAGTATACGGTAATTCTGGCCTTCCAATGCGATATGCAAAAACCGCCGAATCGGCGGATCATCTTCAATAACCAGAATCAACGCACCTGCTGCCACCATAAACGCCATCACACCGTCCCAACGCGGATTCGTCAACCTTCAGATGCGGGCAGTGTTACCTGAAATTCGGCACCGCCGCCGTCGCGGTTGCGCGCGGTGATCGTTCCGTGGTGAAGTTGGACAATAGCGCGGCAAATGGCCAGACCAAGCCCGAGACCGGGTCGCAGCGGGGAGGCCGATCCGCGAAAAAACTTCTCAAATATTCTTTGCGTGTCATGCACGGGAAGGCCCGGACCGCGGTCCATCACGCGAATAAGCACGGAATCGGCGCGGGCGACGGCGTTGATTTCAATGGGCGTTGGAGCGTCAGCGTGTTCGAGCGCGTTTTCAATAAGATTCGAGAGAACTTGTTCAATAAGAACCGGGTCACCGGGAACAGACGGAAGCCCATCGGGGATAAGAACCTGAAATTCACGGTGCTGGGGATTATTTCGCCAACGCCCGACAGCCGAGATAATAACTTCGCGAACGTCCACGAGAACTTTTTGAACAACCGGATTTTCGGATTCCAAACGGGTCATTTCCAGGAGTTTGCCAATGAGTCCCTCCATGCGTTGTGATTCATGAGAAATGGTTGCCAGCAGTTCCTCCCGGGTATCGGCGGGCATGGACGCCCCGGCTTGAAGGATGCTGGTAGCCGAGCCGGTAATAGCAGCCAGCGGCGTGCGGAGATCATGGGAAACGGCGGATAAAAGAGTGTTACGCAGCATTTCAAGTTCGGTGCGTTCCCAGGCCCGGTGGGATTCCTCGGAAAGCATCATGCGCTCAAGCGCCACGGCAATTTGAGCGGTGAAGGCTTCAAGCGTGCGCCATTCATCCGGCTGGCTGAACTGGGCATTTTCAGTGGGCACGAGACACAAGGCACCGAGCGTGGATTTCACACCTTTCAAAGGCAGATAAACAGCTTTGGCGGAGGGCAAAGTGGAGGTGCCGGAACCGGCTTTTTCACCATGGCGGATAACCCAGTCCGCCACGCCGAGTTCCTTGTCATCCAGCGTCAATTCAGGTGAACCATGCACCAACGCGGGGTGGCCCGAAGCATCCGGCAGAATCACGCCGGCCGAGGAAGCGAAGAATTCCGCGATATGCCCGATGGAAACATGCAGCAGCGCGTTATGATCCGGGCAGAGAATTAAATCCCGGCTTAAGCGCAACAACGATTCGGTGCGCTGCTCGCGCGAGCGGGACAGCCGCTCCAAGGCCCGCAGCCGGGCTGTCAGCGTGCTGATATAGACGCCGGTACCGAGCATTGCGGCAAAGGTGAGAAGATACTGGGTGTCGGAAATGGCAAAGGAGTAATAGGGCTTTACCACGGTAAAATCGAATGCGGCGACACTGAGTACGGCGGTTAAAATGCCGGAGAAGCGGCTGTGGCGGGCGGATATCCAGATCACGCCGAGCAGATAAAACATGATGACGTTGATATCGGATAATCCGAGATAGTGATAAAGAAAAACGCCCAACGCCGTATTGAAGGCCACAACCGCCAGCGCCCAGGCGACTCCAAGGTGATCGGAGAATCTGGATTTGGGCGGAATTGAGACGGTTTGTTCCTCGGCGTCTTCCCGGATTAATTCGAGATGAATATCACCGCTGCGCAGAATCAGGCGGTCCACAAAAGATCTTCGCAACCAGCGCCGCCAGCCTTTTTCCGCCGGCTTTCCAACAATGATCCGAGCCACATGCCGTGATTTGGCATAAGCGATGATTTCCTGATCGGGGTGCAATCCTGAAAGCGTGACGGCTTCACCGCCGAGTTGCTCGGCCAAATTAAGTGTACGCGCCACACGCTGGCGATCAGCATCTGATATGCCCGGTGATTTTGCGGTTTCAACGTAGACGGCAATCCAGGGCGCTTTCCAGGCGGCGGCCATGCGCGCCGCCGTGCGTACCAAATTGGCGGAAAAAGGCCCGGGGCCAACGCAAACGAGAATGCGTTCCGACACCGCGGCGGCCTGGGGAACGGTCGAACCCTGCCGGAGGGTATCAATTTCCCGATTGATGCGATCGGCGGTGCGGCGCAGGGCCAGTTCGCGCAGGGCAAGCAAATTGCCGATACTGAAAAAATGCCGCAATGCGGTGACAGCACGATCAGGCGCGTAAATTTTTCCCTCCTGCAGCCGTTCGATGAGCTTTTCCGGCGGCAAGTCCACGAGCTGCACTTCATCAGCGCTTTGAAACACGGAATCGGGCAGTGTCTCCTGAACTTTTACGCCCGTAGCGCGTTGCACAATATCATTGACGGATTCAAGATGCTGCACATTCAGCGTTGTGTATACATCAATTCCGGCCGCGAGGAGTTCGGCAACATCCTGCCAGCGTTTGGCGTGCCGCATACCCGGAGCGTTGGTATGGGCGAGTTCATCAACCAAAATAAGTTCCGGAACCCTGCTCAAGGCGGCATCAAGGTCGAATTCCTTAAGTGTTGCTCCACGATATTCCACCATTTTGTAGGGAAGAATATCCAGTCCCAGAAGCAGTGATTCGGTCTCCGGCCGGATATGCGGCTCAGCGTATCCGACCAGTACGCGCACACCGTCTATGGCCCGCCGCTGGGCTTCCTCCAGCATGGCATAGGTTTTTCCCACACCCGCACAGGCCCCGAAAAAAATTTTCAGCTTACCGCGGCGCAGCGATTCTTCGTGTTTTGTAACTTGTCGCAGCAGTTCATCAGGATTGGGTCTCTGCGGTTGTTCCATCATATCCACCGATTCTGGCTCTTGCGATCAACATTTCCGGGAATTATAACCGGCACGCACGGCCAATGGCCGCCGATTTCCTCCCGCGATTCGGCGCGCGTGCCGGCAGGAATCTTACCGAGGCTTAGAGCCGGTCGCGGCCTGAGCCGATGATAATCGATCTAGCGCCAGATTAAGCGAAAGCACATTAACGCGCGGCGCACCGAGAATACCGAGGTCGCGCCCCTGACAGTACTGTTTTACCAGGTTTTTGACTTCCGCAACGGGCAAACCGCGAGCCTTGGCCACACGATTGACTTGATAGAATGCGGCCGCGGGGCTGATGTCCGGATCCAGTCCGCTGGCACTGGAGGTTACCAGGTCCACCGGAACCGGCCCTTTTTCAGCAGGATCAGCCGCCCGAAGCAGTTCAACGCGACGTTTGACATGCGCGAACAAGGCGGGGTTGGAAGGTCCTGAATTGGAGGCTGTTGCACAATCAGCCAGCGGGCCATTGTAGGAGCAATAGGGCACTGGCGCGGTGGCCGATGGCCGGGGCCAGAAATACCCGGGTTCGGAAAAATATTGCCCGATCAAGCGCGAACCGATGGCTTGCCCGGCGCTGTTTTTTATAATGCTGCCATTGGCCTGCCAGGGAAAAGCCACGGCGGCAATTCCGGTAACAAGCAGGGGATAGGCCAACCCGGTAATCGCGGACAGAACGACAAAGACAACAACTGCGGGACGGCATTGTGACCACATACAATTTGTTCCTTTCCAAACAAAGGGTTATGCCAGGTGCATGGCGACCAGCGCCATATCAATAAGCTTGATCCCGATGAAGGGCACAATCAGGCCTCCGACACCATAAAGCAGAACATTCTGTAAAAGCAGCTTGCCGGCGGGCATCGGGCGATATTTCACACCGCGCAACGCCAGAGGAATCAGCACGATAATAATCAGGGCATTGAAAATAACCGCCGACATAATGGCACTCTTGGGGGTGGCCAGGTGCATGATATTCAGCCGTCCCATGGCAGGATAGATGCCGACGAATATTGCCGGGATAATGGCAAAATATTTACTGACATCATTGGCGATGGAAAACGTGGTCAGGGAGCCACGGGTCATCAGAAGCTGCTTTCCGGTTTCAATAACTTCGATGAGCTTGGTGGGGTTGGAATCCAGATCAACCATATTTCCGGCTTCTTTGGCGGCTTGCGTGCCGGAATTCATGGCCACGGCCACGTCGGCCTGGGCCAGTGCGGGGGCATCATTGGTGCCGTCACCGGTCATGGCAACCAGCCGCCCGCCCTGCTGATATTCACGAATGAGCTTGAGTTTGGTTTCGGGTGTGGCCTGTGCAAGAAAATCATCAACGCCCGCTTCAGCGGCGATGGCGGCGGCGGTCAACGGGTTGTCACCGGTGATCATCACGGTTTTTATGCCCATGCGGCGTAATTCCGCAAAGCGCTCTTTGATGCCGCCTTTTACAATATCTTTGAGTTCAATCACGCCCAATACGCTGGGGCCATCCGCCACCGCCAGAGGCGTACCGCCGCGGCGCGAGATTTCATCCACCGCGGCCTTGACCGAATCAGGATAAACGCCGCCAAGCTCGGCGACATAAGCGGCAATGGCATCGGCGGCCCCCTTGCGGATTTTCCGCCCGTCACAATCCACACCGCTCATGCGGGTTTGGGCGGTAAATGGGATAAATTGCGCGTGCATGGAGCTTAATTCACGGCCCCGCAACTTGTAGCGATCTTTGGCCAGCACAACAATGCTGCGGCCCTCGGGGGTTTCGTCCGCAAAGGATGATAACTGTGCCGCATCGGCGAGTTGTTCGACCGTTACGCCTTTGGCGGGGATAAAATTAACCGCCTGCCGGTTGCCTAAGGTGATCGTTCCGGTTTTATCCAACAACAACACATCCACATTACCGGCCGCTTCCACGGCCCGGCCGGAGGTTGCAATAACATTTTTTTGAATCATGCGATCCATACCGGCAATGCCAATAGCCGACAACAGACCGCCGATGGTGGTGGGTATCAGGCACACCAGCAAAGCCACCAGCACTGTGACTGGAACGGGTACACCGCGACCGGCGGCATTGACGGCATAGATGGAAAATGGCAGCAGCGTGACGGTGGCCAGCAGAAAGATAATGGTCAGTTTGGCCAGCAGAATATTGAGGGCAATTTCATTGGGCGTTTTCTGACGTTTGGCCCCTTCCACCATGGCGATCATGCGATCCAGAAACGTTTCTCCCGGATTGCATGCCACGCGGATCATCAGCCAGTCGGAAAGCACGCGCGTGCCGCCGGTAACGCTGGAACGATCACCCCCGGATTCTCGGATCACCGGGGCCGATTCACCGGTAATGGCGGATTCATCAACCGAGGCAATACCCTCAATAACCTCTCCGTCGGCGGCAATCAGATCGCCGGCTTGAGCCAGGATGATGTCCCCTTTGCGCAAGGTGGTGGCCGAGACACTTTGAACCCTGGCATCGCGATGTGCCTCGGCGAGCTTTCTGGCCGGTGTATCGCGCCGGGCTTTGCGCAGGGTATCGGCCTGAGCCTTGCCGCGGCCTTCGGCCATCGCTTCGGCAAAATTGGCGAACAATACGGTAAACCAGAGCCAGAGGCTGATGGCAAGAATAAATCCGGGCGCGGCTTCGCCATGTGCGAAGAGAGCCTGAATAAATAAGCCGCTGGTGAGAATGCTGCCGATATAGACGACAAACATCACGGGATTACGAAACTGAATTCGTGGATCAAGCTTTTTAAACGATTCAACGACAGCGCGCCGGGTAATAGCGCCGTTGAACAGAGATGTTGATTTTGCCGCCATGATGATTGCAACTCCGAAACAAGATCAAATAAGTTCAAAACCCGTCGGGTCAGTGCCACAAATGCAGATATTCCACAACGGGTCCCAACGCCAAAGCGGGCAGGAACGTCAAAGCGCCAATCAGCACCACCGTGGCGACAAGCCACCCGGTAAACAGCGCGTCATGCGTGGGAAGCGTTCCGCTGGAAACGGGAACCTGCTTTTTCCTGGCGAATGCACCCGCCAGGGCCAGGGTCGGCACAATGAGAAAATAGCGCGATACCCACATGAGAATACCACCGGCGATATTATAAAAAGGCGTATTGGTACTTAAGCCGGCAAAAGCGCTGCCGTTGTTGTTGCCGGTCGAGCTGGCCCAGTAGAGAATTTCTGAAAAGCCATGCGCTCCGGGATTAGCGATGGCACTGGTGCCCATGACGGTGACGCAGGCAATGGCGGTTGTCACCAGCACCAGAGCCGGTGGCACCAGCACGCAAATGGTGGCCATTTTCATCTCGAACGCTTCAATTTTTTTACCCAGATATTCCGGCGTGCGGCCAACCATCAGACCGGCGATAAACACGGCGACGATGACAAACATCAACATGCCGTAAAGGCCGGAACCAACTCCGCCGAAAATCACTTCGCCCAATTCCATTAACCACATGGGCACCAGACCACCCAGGGGGGTAAAGGAATCATGCATGGAATTGACAGATCCATTGGATGCGGCAGTGGTAACGGCAGCCCAGATGGCGGAGTCCGTAACGCCGAAACGCGTTTCCTTCCCTTCCATATTGCCGCCGGACATCAAGGCTGACGATTGCTGGTTTACGCCCAATGCCGCTATTTTTGGATTGCCGGAATGTTCAGCCCACACACAACCGATCATCAGCGGGACAAATATGATCAGCATGGCGGCTAAAATAGCCCAGCCCTGCCGCGTATCACCGACCATGCGGCCAAAGGTATAGCACAATGCGGCGGGAATCAGCAGAATTGCCAGAACTTCCAGAAAATTACTCAACGGGTTGGGATTCTCAAATGGATGGGCGGAATTAACGCCAAAAAATCCACCGCCGTTCGTGCCTAATTGCTTGATGGCAATCTGTGAAGCCGCCGGGCCTAACGGCAGCACCTGATGTTTCACCCAAACGGTCTGATGCATCGTTTTGCCGGCCGCATTGGTGGTGGACTGGACGTAACTTACCGGTTGGATAAGGGAAACTTGTTTATACGGCGAAAGCGTCTGAACCACACCCTGCGAGACGAGAATTAGCGCCAGCACAAATGACAGAGGCAGCAGGATATACAGCGTGCTGCGCACGAGATCCACCCAGAAATTTCCAATATGATCCGTCTGCCGGCCACGGATTCCACGAATCAGAGCCACGAGCACCGCCATGCCCGTGGCCGCCGATACAAAGTTCTGCACGGTCAGACCCAGCATCTGCGTGAGGTAACTCAGGGTGGTTTCGCCGCTGTAGCTTTGCCAGTTGGTATTGCTGATAAAGCTGATGGCGGTGTTCCATGCCAAGTCCGGCGAAACGGCGCCAAGGTGCTCGGGATTCAGCGGCAGAAATCCCTGCAGGCGTTGCAGAGCATATACAACCAGGCCGCCCAAGAGGTTAAACATGAGCACGGCAATGGCATAGGTTTTCCAATTCATCGGCTGATCCGGCTGAATGCCCGCCACCCGATAAGTCAGGCGCTCCAGGAAACCCAGTGGCTTATCCAGGCCGCATGGCTGGCCCTCGTAAACCCGGGCCATAAACGCCCCCAGCGGCTTGACCAGCGCCACAAGCACAACCAGAAAAGCAAGTATCTGAATCCACGCGTTGGGAGTCATTAAAATTTCTCCGGAAAGAGCATTGCAATAACCAGGTAAATCAAAATGGCACTCGCGAGCACCAGACCGATCCAGTCCATGACACTCATCATCGATCTCCTAAATATTCGCAGAGCTTTAAGAGAACCCAGGTTATTGCAGCCAGAACAACCATGGATCCGAGATATAAAGCATCCATCGTACCACTCCTTAATCCGCACGCACACGATGCGTGGTACATTCAAACAGTTTTATCCAAGGGCATATCAGAATGCTGTAAAAATCAGAGCCGAAGATATAAATATTCTGTAAAGATGGGTTGTGGCACCGGTTGGGGGCGAAGCGGCGGATACTTTCAGCCAATACATTCAATGTGCCGCTTTGCCCGGCCCGCATGCGGCTGTTAACGCCAGCGGAAGGCCGTTCTCCCGGCAGAGGCCGGCCGCGGTGCCCCAAAATGCGACTTGCAGGTGCTGCGAGCCGGCCAATTCCGGCGTAAGCGCCGCCGGTTCAGGGTTGCAGGCAGGATATTGATGTCCCGGACGTTCGTACCGCGGTTAGAATCCGGATCGGCCATTCAAGGGAGCTTATCGGAATGAACACACGGCATTCATCGCAGTGTGCGGACAATCTGAATCACGACAATGATAAGCATGACGACCACATAGATACGCAAGGCCCAGAGCAATACTTTCAAGCCCGGCGAGAATTTACGCCGTCCAAAGCGGGTTCGCTGTTTGAATGCAACGAGTTGATCCTCTTCCAGCAGCGAGCGCACCACGTCCTGGTGCCGGGAAAGTTCCGTGCTTTTCACCTCCGGGTTATCCGGTTTGTTTTCAGCAGTCATCGTCTTAAATCCTTATCCGATCAATTTCGGGAATACGGTTGTCACACCGTAGCCCAGGCCGGCGATAATAAGCAGTACGGTTACGGTGATGCCGGCGATATTAAGCCATAAACCATTGACGCTGTCCCCCATTACCTCCCGGTCATTAACCAGCAACAGAAGAAACAGCAGCGCGGGCGGCATGGCCAGTACCGCGATCACGTTTACAATCAGAACAATAAACTCCAGCGGCGCGTGCGGGATCAGAACAATGGCACCGGCAGCAACGGCGGAGCCAAGCAGCGTAAGATAGAAGGGCCAGGCCTCCTTGATGCCGCGATTCAGGCTGTGAGCCTGGTGCATGACTTCACCAAAGGCATATCCGGACGATGTTGAAATACTGATGGCCGCCACCAGTCCCGCTTCAACGAGCCCCAATGCGAAGAGGCTCGAACCGAGTCTGCCGACATACGGCTCCAGCGCCTGCGCAAATTGCGCCCCCTTATAATTCTCGGTGCTTATTCCGTGGGAATACAAAGGCACAGTGGCCAGAACGACGGCAATCCCAAACATTGCCGCCAGCATCGTACCAATGGAGGTGTCCCAGCGGCCGAAGCTGACATCCCGCGGCTGCATACCTTTATCAGTAGTGGCCCCCTGCTGAAAAAACAACATCCAGGGTGTGACGGTGGCACCGATGTCGGCCATCATCAGCAGAATATTCTGTGAACCAAGCCCACCGGGCAAGGGCCCCCAGGTGATAAACGCGTGTCCAACGGCTCGCCAGTCCGGGTGTGTCATAAGCGCCACAGGGATAAACAGGCCGTTAAACAAGGCCAAGCCCAGTAAGATGCGTTCCCAAGTCCAGTAGCGACGGGTCATGGTAACAGCCAGAATAAGCGCTATCGCCCCCCCTACCGCCACGAGTCCCGGTACTCCAAAGTAGCTCAGGCCGGCCCGGATGCCGATAAACTCGGTCACGAGGGTAAGGAAATTTCCAAGCATCAGATCGGCCATGGAAAAAAATCCCCAGAAAGGCCCGAAGCGATCAAATATCAATTCCGCATGCCCCCGATGGGTTACCGAGCCGAGGCGGACGGTCATTTCCTGAACAATCCATGCCGCAAGAAATGTGACAAGAATAAAGGGAAGAAAAAACCCGATACCGAATTGGGATCCGGTAGCGGCATAGGATAACATGCTCGGAGCGTCGTTTTCCCCGAGAAACACCAGCACCCCCGGTCCGGCAAGCAGCCACAGGAGGCGCATCCATCGCCAGGACTTAAGGGCCTGAACATTGCCTCGGGCCCTGGCCACAGCCAGGCGATCCCGGGCACGGGAAATATCTTCGCCGGTCAGCGGATCGGTTTCAGCAGAGCGCATGTCGAAACCAGTATCGCCGGCGTTGCGGGACACAGCGATATTGGAGGGCGTTGAAGGGGTGGTTCGATCACGTGTGTCCATAAACTGAAAGTTCTTTCCAGCGTTTGGTGCGCTGCGAAAACCATGAATCTCCCGCGGCCGGCGGCGGCAATCCAATTCCGGAGCATTCTACGAAACCGCGATGAGCATGTCAAGCAACGTTTTGAGTATTCATGTTATTTATTTTGATTACTCAAAGTACATGGTTTGGCTTATCGGTTTGCTTTTCACGGAGCTATCGGAGAATATATGGATCGTGCCTGAACCGGCAGGATGTGATAAACTGATAAACACGGAACCCAGAGCATGGCCAGCAGAACCATTGAAAATTATCTCAAGCAGTTGTGGCTTGAACAGCAGGATACCCGGGGGAAATATGTCCCCATGGGAAAACTCGCCGCGCTGGTGGGTGTAACCGCCGGAACCGCCACAACCATGGTAAAAGCCATCGCCGATTCAGGCCTGGCCAAATATGCGCCACGGGCGGGCGTGCGGCTCACGAAAGCCGGAGAGCAACTGGCGCTGCACGTGCTGCGACGCCACCGCCTACTGGAATTGTTTCTGGTCGAGGTTCTCGGCATTGACTGGTCGGATGCCCATGGCGAGGCCGAAGAACTCGAACATGTTATTTCCGAAACGGTTCTGGCACGCATCGATTCGTTATTGGGTCATCCGTCGGTGGATCCGCATGGAGATCCGATTCCTTCGTCCGCCGGAAAATTTGAAACTCTGGAATTATGCAGTCTGGCGGAATTGAATACCGGCAATGCGACGGTCATTGAGCGGATTGTGGATCAAAGTTCGGAGTTTTTGCGATTCGCCCAATCCAGCGGACTGGTGCCCCGGGCGCAGGTTGTCATTGAGCATACCAATCCGCAGGCCGGCGCCATTTCAGCAAGGCCGGCAGGAAAAGAGCCGGTGATGCTGTCCATGGTGGCGGCGGCGAAATTTCTGGTGCGCCCGTGTAATGCAAGGAGAGGAAAACGGCGCAACAGGCGGCCCGTTCCACCTGTGTCGCCCTGACTGATTCCAGCGTGGCGTAGTCCGCGAGACTCTGCCATTGCCATGAGGCATTCGGACATTATTTCTGTGTAATGGACGGCCGATACAAGCTGGTACTGAACGCTTTTTTATATTCCGTCCACGTGGAATCTTCGGTTGGGGCCGCGACGGCATCAAGTGCCATTTGTGTTTTGGCATCCAGATTGTCAATGAGATTAACGAGAATAGCTTCGGGCGTTTTCGGCAGAACCGCGGCGCCAAATTCCGGCAGGCCATGGTGCGAAAGAATAATATGCTGCAGAACCATCACCAGGTCCTGCCGCAACGGGCGGCCCTGTTTTTCTGAAATAACCGCCGCCCGCTGATGAATCCAAAGGGTTCCCAGCGCAACATGCCCGACAAGTTTCCCCATATCGGTGTAATCAAAGGTAAATTCATACGACAGTTCGGCTGTTTTACCGATATCATGGAGAAACAATCCGGCAAAGACCAGATCCCGGTCGATGTCCGGATAACGCGGGCAGATCACCACGGCAAGTTCCAGCAGGCTCAGGGTATGTTCCAGCAGACCGCCAAGCCACGCGTGGTGCATGCTCTGCGCGGCCGGAGCAAGGCTGAATCGCGTCATGAATTCTTTATCATCAAGGAATGACTGCACCAGCGCGATAAGATCCTGATCCTGAATGCCGGATAATATCTCCCGAAGTCTGGCCACCATGGCGGGGATATTTTTCTGGGTTTTTTTTATGAAGTGACCAAGGTCCAGCTTATTGGCATCAAAGACGGGCGCGATATTCTCCGCCACGAGTTGCAGATGTCCCTGATAATTTTCCACCCGCCCGCGGACATGAACGAAACCTTTCGCCGGCAGTTTTTCATACACATCTTTGGAGATATTCCACATGCGGCAATGCACCTCGCCCGTGGCATCGGCGCAAGTAGCTTTCAGGTACAACTTGTTGCTGACGGTATTACCCATTTGCTTGCCGGAGATCAGAAAGGGCTGATCAATGACATCTCCCTCACGCATTTGTGCTACACCAATTCTGGCCATATTATTTTCAACTCCTGCGGAACAAATCCATCAACACAAGCAAGAAGGTAAGCGATTTAGGGTTCATAGACAACTCGGATGGATCGCAAAAATTAAAATACCACTTGCCTTTCGCGAAAATCCGCGCTACAAAATCTATGGGTTGAAGGAAAGACGTTCTGCGGCCTGGCGTTACAGGCCGCGTGTTTAATCCGGAGACGTCATCATGATTGTTCGCAAGATGGGTATTTCTGCCACAATGGCATTGTTACTGGTGCTGCCGGTTCTCAACGGATGTTCTCATCTGCCGTATCAGAGCGCTGCAAAGATCAGCGGGCACTCGATAAATGTGCAGAAAAACACGTTAAAAGTCGCGGGGCGTGTTGATAAGACCATGGCGGAATTAGACACCTTAATTAACAAACCATCGGGTTCACTGGGAGCCGATTACAAAACCTTCAGCCACAGATTAGGCTCGCTGAAAAGCGGTTTTTCCGATCTGAAAGACGCCATAAGCACGGTCAGCAGCAATCAGGGAAAATATATGGCCGAATGGGAAAAGCAGATACAGAGCATCAGCAACTCGGATATTCAGGCTGCCGCAAAAGCCAATTACTCCGATGCTCAGAAGGACTTCTCGCACTTTACCCGCCGGGCGAAAACCACCGAAGCGTCCGGCTCACGCTTCATCGACTATCTTGTTAACATGAAAAGGTATCTTTCCAACGATTTAAGCACCCGAGGTATTCAGGGCGCATCGGGGCTGCTTGGCAAGGCAAAATCGCGGGCGGCCACATTTAAGCATGACTTGGGCAAGCTCGGCGAGGATGCCGGCAGACTTTCCAATGATCTCAAGCCGGCGGCAGGATCCGCCAAATAAGGTGGATATTCATGGGGGCTGTGTTGCAACAAAGCGGCGGCTGAAACGGCGACTGCGCAGCGGACCTACTGGCCTTGATTTGCTGCGCGGTCGGATCGAGTTATTCGCGGTTTTGCCGCCTGTTTGCGGCATTATGGAGCGGTTACGGTAACGCGGTTTCGGGCAATACCGGCTCTTTATGCCGCCCGGCGCGGTAGCCAAATAGACCGTAGAATGCGATGTACGCATAGGATATAATCGGCACGACAAACGAAAACTGTATACCAGAATGGTCCGCGACCAGGCCTTGCAGCGGCGGCAGAAGCGCTCCACCTAAAACCGCCATCATCAAAAGCGATGCCGCCTGACTTTTCAGAGGGCCGAGACCTTCAATAGCCAGCGAAAAAATATTGGACCACATAACCGAATCAAACAGACCGATACCCAGGATGGCCCACATTGCCTCAGATCCGGCCGAGAGCATTCCAGTAAGCAGCAGAACGATGATGATGCCGCTGAACAGCGCCAGCATCCGCGGCGCGCTGCCGGCGCCAAAAATAAAGGCGACGAGCATCACCGCCAGCATCAAGCCATCATGCAGGGCATCGGTTTTTCCGGCAAGGATCCAGACAGCTCCAAATGCCAAGACCGGCAGTAACACAATCGCACCGAAGCGAATAGTTTTTCGCATATCACCAAGCGCAAAGGCCCCCATCAAGCGACCGATCATCAAGCCGCCCCAGAAGAAGGCGAGATATCTTGACGCCGCCACGTGGCTGAGGCCGCCAAGTTTGGGAAGTTTCAGAAAATTAATGATCGAACTTCCCACGCACACTTCGCCTCCGACATACATAAACACTGCAATCATTCCCAGAACCGTATGGGGATACCCAAGCGCTCCGGCACCGCGGGCAATATGTCTGGTTTCAGTGAAGTTTGGCAAATGTGTGAACACAAAAAATACCGCCAGGGCCAGAAACACGGCACCGAAGCAGAGATATGGAATCTTCACCGATTGAGCACCATGGCTGCCCGGGGCGTTAAACACTTTAAAAATCAGCCAGCCCGCAATAATCGGCCCAACGGTTGTGCCGAAGGAATTAAAGGCCTGCGCCAAATTCAGCCGGCTCGATGCTGTTCGCTCCGGCCCCAGAATGGTAATGTAGGGATTGGCGGCAATCTGCAACAACGCAAATCCGATACCGACAACAAACAATGCTGTCAGGAAAAAGGGATACGAAATTAAAATAGCCGCCGGAAAAAAGAGAAAACTGCCAACCGCGGCTATCAGCAATCCGATAACAACACCATTCTTGTATCCGATGCGGTTAATCGGATCCCCCCAGATCGACGAGATGAGATAATACGTGAGCGAACCGGCAAAATAGGCACCGCAAAAAGCCGATTGAACGAGCATTGCGTGGAAATAATCAAGCCGGAATGCGTCTTTAAAGCGCGGAATGAGAATATCATTCCATACCGACATGAACCCCCAGACAAAAAAGAGGATGGTCATAATCGTAAATGGTCCGCGATACGTGCGAACACCGGTTTGTTCAATGGTGGGACCGCCCGCGACAAGAGTACCGCCACTTGCCATAGTCACTGGCCTTTCATGATAGATTTCAATTGGGTTTTCTCCCGGGTGGCGTCCGGGATGAAGGGTATTATAACAGAATTGCGGCGTTGCGCTGCCACATATGAAGTTTGGCACGGCGAAAGGCGCGGCCGCGCGTGGCCTGATCCCAGTCGTGCGGGGTCCACTGAAGCACCGTGCGCGGCGAAATGGTTCCGGAAATGCTCCGTGGCTGAAAATCCGGATGGCTGGCGGGCAGGGGCCGACGATTAAACGGACAAACGCTCTGGCATATGTCACAGCCGATAATATAGCCTGCGTTGCGTATCGGGGCGTGAAATTCTGATGCAATATCGGCGCGATTTTCCAGTGTGAGGTAACTGATGCACTTGCTGGCATCCATGCGGTAAGGAACCAGCGCCTCTGTGGGGCAGGCGTCGATGCATCGCGTGCAGGTGCCACAACGATCTGGAACCGGCGCATCCGCGGGCAGCGGGACGGACAAAAACAACTCGCCCAGAAGAAACCATGAACCGTGCCGGGGATGAATGAGCATGGTATTTTTTCCGATCCATCCCAAGCCCGCGCGCATGGCCAACTCACGCTCCAGGCACGGCCCGGTGTCAACATAAGCGCGGGCGGTAATATCTCCCGGCACCAAGGCCCTGACCACAGTTTCCAGCTTGTGCAGCAGGCCGCTGAAAATGCGATGATAATCGCGTCCGGAGGCATACGAAGCAATTTTTGCTTCAGCAGGGCCGCGCCCGGCTTCACCGCTGCCGCGGTCGTTTAAGTTTGTCGCCGGCCGGTTCTGCGGCTGGTGAATGGCGTTGTCGGTTGGATGACTTTCGCCAACCGGTTCGGGCATTCTCATTGGATTATGATGATAACTCATGGCCACGCACACGGAACTGACCGCCCATGGCAAATGCGAGCGGATGTCCATTTTCGCGGCCTGCATGCGAGCCAGATAATCCATTGTGCCGTGTCTGCCTTGCGCGAAAAACTCGGCAATGTAATCACCATGCGCTGAGGCCTGAACATCCGCAATGCCGACAAGATCAAATCCGATCCCCCGAGCGGCGTTTTTTATCGCGAGAGTCAGATCATGTGCGGATAATTTCCCGGCGCGTGCCGGACCGAGAGCCGCTGGAACAACGGGCAGAATCTCGCTGCGGCTATTTTGCGGAGAATCGCGGGTGGATTTGGGCAATACAGTCATGGTCACAAAATCAGGGCGCGTCAACTTTTTTTCGGGGCTTTATCCTCGGATCCGGTGGCACTGTCCTCCTTGGGTACAAACGCAAGCAGGTCATCAGGGGCCGGTTCACTGTCCGCCAATGCCGCCCGCACTTCCGGATCTTCATCCATATGTTCCAGCGCCTGCTGATTCAGGCGGTCGATTGTGGGCGTGGGGATGTCCTTAATATTGGGATCATGTGTCGTGGTAATCCAATAACGCAAAGCGAACCAGACCAGCACCAGAACAGCCACGCCGCCGCCGACCAGTCCGGCTGTGAATGTCTGTGACCACACCGCAATTGCATAACCAGCCATTACCACATCTCCCGATCAAACCACGAATTGGCACCCGCGGCGCGCGCCGCCGGTGCATTAATCGATGAGATTATAACATAATCAGAGAACCTTTTCCCATTCAATGCGTTCCAGGGCGGGATCGCGGTGCCGTTCAAATTGCTGGGTGAACATCATGTGGTACATGCCATGGCCCTCCAGCAGTTGCTCATGCGTACCGAGTTCAACAATTTTGCCTTCCACGAGCACCGCAATGCAATCCGCGTGCATGATGGTACTGAGGCGATGGGCAATGACAATGGTTGTGCGGTTACGCATGAGTTCATCAAGCGACTGCTGAATCAGCTTTTCCGCCTGCGTATCAAGTGAACTCGTGGCCTCATCAAGAATCAGAATCCGTGGATCGGCCAGAATAGCCCGGGCAATACTGATGCGCTGTTTCTGTCCACCGGAAAGCTTATTGCCGCGCTCCCCCACCGGCGTTTGATAACCTTTTTCCATGGCCATGATAAAGTCATGGGCGTTGGCTTTTCTGGCGGCATCGATAATTTCCGGCTCAGTGGCATTACGCCGTCCGAATGCGATATTTTCCATAATGGTTCCGTCGAAGAGATAAACATCCTGGAGCACCATCGCGAATTGCCGCCGGTAATCCGCGAGGCGGATATCGCGGATATCAATGCCGTCAAGCATAATGGCACCGGAGCGGACATCGTAAAAGCGGGCAATGAGATTCACCAGCGTGGTTTTACCACTGCCGGATGGACCAACAACCGCCAGCGTGGATCCCGCCGGAATATCCAGATTCATACAGTCAATGACCGTTTGATCCGGTTTATAGCCAAAGGATATATCCCGCAATTGCAGGTGCCGCAGCGGACTGATCGCAGGAATGGCATTTTCCCGATCCGGCATATCCGGGGTTTGATTGAGCACATCACAGACTCGATCCAGTGAACCGAGATTCTGCTGAAGATTCTGCAGCGAGTCAATCATCTGCGTAATGGGCCCCAGCAGCATGAGGCTGTACATTTCAAACATCACCAGATCACCGACTTTCAGCTTTCCCTCCAGCACCTGTTCGCCGCCATACCAGATAATGACAATGCCGATCGCGGGGACAAATATCGACCAGCCCGTGGCCAGCAACCGTCCCAGAATGGACGTAAAATATTGCTTTCGCACCAGGAGATATTGCCGGGCACCAAATTCCTTATGCTCGCTGCGTTCCCGCCGGAAGCTGCGCACCACCCGAATGCCCGCGAACAGATCACTGACCCGCGACGATAAAACACCGCGATCATCCTGTATGTTCCGCCACAAGGGCCGCAGCCGACGGAAAATAAAAATGTGAATCAATACCACCGGTGGAATCAGGGCCGCGGCCACCACAAAAAGTTTCCAGTTTGTCGCGATAAGAATCAGAAGAATGCAGACCATGCGAAATATGGCGCCCACCGGATTGACAATTGCATTCTGCACGCCCCCCACCACCTGATCGGTATCGCTCATCACCCGGCTTATAATTCCGCCGGTGCGATATTCGGCCAACTGGGATAAAGGCAATTGCGCAAGGTGCTCATGGAGGCGCTGCCGCAGGGATGCCGCGAGGCGATAATTTAATTTCTGCGACGCAAGCACGCGGATCCAGGAAATACTCACGCCGATAATTTCCGCGGCAATCAGCGCCAGTACCAGCGTCAGCAATCCGTGGTAAGGTGAATCCGAAAGCCAGTGCCGCAAAGCCCCAAGTGGCAGATATTGCACAACCGGCAGCGGTTTACGTGCAAAGACACAGTCAATAGCCAGCTTGGTGACATAGGGTGGAGTCAGGGCCACAAATGAACTGACGATCGCAACGGCCATCAATGCCAATACCGAACCATAGTACCCGCGTAACATGATCCGATACTGTCCCAGCAGATGACGCCTGGAATATTTGAATGCGTGTTTTTCACCCGATCCGCCGCCCATGGAATGCCGCCCGCCCTGCGCCGGCGGTGGCTCAGCGCGCGGGGCATCGGGGTCTACAAGCCGATCCCCTTTCAGCAACCCCCGTCGGAGTTTATCACGGAATTCCTTAAATCGCGTGCGGCTGGACTTCATCTATATTTTCGCCTGACCTAAACCTTCCACTTGGCATTATAGCCGCCTGTTTACCAAAACAATCAAAGTGAAAAAGCGGACCGGATTCCTGCGGCAAGGCGGCAGGAATCGCTGAGAACCTTTGCTTTGCCTTCACGATTCAAAGAGTGTGTTATCTTCCGGCCCCCGGCGCACCGGCGGGCTGAGTTTCAGATGACCGTAACCGGCGGCCGTCAACTGCCGGCCTTTCGGCGTGCGACGAATAAATCCAATTTGCAGCAGAAACGGTTCAATCACATCTTCCAGCGTATCGGACTCCTCGCCCATGGTGGCGGCAAGCGCTTCAATTCCCGCGGGACCGCCCTCATAATCTCTCGCCAGCACCTGCATAAACCGCCGATCCAGCGCATCAAGGCCCTGTTCATCAATGGCTTCAAGTTGCAGAGCCTCGGTGGCAATTTGTGGCGTAAGCTTGCCCTCGCCGCGGACCAGGGCAAAATCCCGCACGCGCCGCAACAGCCGATTGGCCACACGCGGGGTACCGCGCGCCCGGCGGGCCACAAGTTCCAGAGCTTCCTTCTGAGCCGGCAAATCCAATACCCCGGCGGAACGTGTGGCGATCTGCAGAAGATCGGGCAGATCGTAATAATTCAAATGATGCACAATACCAAATCGTGAACGCATAGGCCCGGAAAGCAAACCCGCCCGGGTGGTGGCACCGATAAGCGTAAAGGGCTGAATTTCCATATGCAGAGAATTCGCGTGTGTGCCGGACCCCATGACCACATCGATACAGAAATCTTCCATGGCGGGATACAGATATTCTTCCACCGCGGCGGGAATACGGTGAATTTCATCAATAAACAGCACATCCCCGCGCTGCATATTGGTTAACATGCTCACGAGTTCGGTAGGTCGCGCCAGCGCCGGACCGCTGGTTAACTTGGGAATCGTACCATTAAGCTCGGACGCAATAATATGCGCCAGGGTGGTTTTGCCCAATCCCGGCGGCCCGTGCAGCAGTACATGTTCCATCGCTTCGCCGCGTTTTCGGGCCGCGGCAATGCTGATTCTGAGCTTTTCAATTAATTCGCGCTGCCCGATGTAATCATCAAGTTTCTTCGGACGCAGCGTCGGCTGACCCGCCGCGGGCGGCTGATCTTCCGGAAGGGCCTGGGCCGTAATAATCCGTTCACGCGCCATTATCCACCTGCCTTAAGCCGATAGGCGGCCTTCATAATACCGGCCGATGTCGCCAGGGTTGGGTCCGCCCGGCAGGCTCGATCCACCCAATTCTCGGCCTCGGCGGGACGCTCGCCGAGGGAAATCATGGCTTCAATGGCCGCAGTCTGCTGATCGGTTCGCTTGGCGGGCGCAACGGTTCCACCGCCAGCAAGAGCAAACCGGTCCACTTTGCCCGAAAGCTCGGCGATAATCTGCTCGGCGGTGCGCTTGCCGATTTCCGGAAGACTTGTAAGAAATCGGGCATCTTTCTGATTAATCGCCGTGGCAATGCGTTCCACGCTTTGCGTCAAAGCGCGCAGCGCCCGGCGCGGACCGATTCCCTTGACGGTAATGAATTGCTCGAAAAAATCCTTGTCCTGCTGGCGGATAAATCCAATCAGCCGCGGCGCAAGTTGTCCGAAAGAGGCATTACCTTCGAGATAATGCAAGGTAACAAAGGTCATTCGCTGACCGATATGCCGCTGCAGATCAACAATATCCACCGCCGGCACCAGAACCTCATAACTGATATCGCCTACCGAAACTATCGCCGCAGTCTCACTGACCGAATCGACGCGACCTTGAATTCTGGCAATCATGCGTGGACCAATCCGTTGAAATTTCCATCTGTGCCAATCCCGGCCGCCGGGATATGACATCGGCAGCAGTATACCCGCAGCAGGAGCGGACCGTAAGCATGGCCGCCGACATGACGGGCGTAATCAGATACGTGCGGCATGGAGAATCGCCTCGCCACGACTTATTCCCCCGGCCGATGCGGCAATGTGTATCTTTCCCGGCTTACGGCCAGCGCGCACCAGGACCATGCACAGACCGTTAAACGAACTGCGATAATCCGCCTGGTTGGGTTCGTGGCAGGATGGATCACCATTGGCAACACCGGCGAGCGTTGCTGCGCCGGTAACGGTGAAGTGAATTTTATTGCCGGCGGTCGGCACCAGTCGTCCGGCGGAATCGACCACCGCCACGGCCACCGGCACCACATCCCGGCCGTCGGCGAGCAATCGCGTGCGATCGGGTGTAAGAACGATGCCTGCCGGCGCTCCGGTTGTGTGAATAATGTGCGACGCGACGACAACATGGCTTTTATAACCCACAGCTTCGATTACGCCGGGGTGATAGGGGACGGCCCATTGCAGATGTGAAAACCGCGGCATTCTTCGGCGGCCAAGACTTTTTGAATTCACACGTAATTCAATTTCATCACAGTTGCTGTAACACCAGACGGAAATTGGTTTGTTTTCGTGCCCCGGCCAGTTCCAGTGCGGGAAAATATGCACCAGCGGCGCCTGCTTCCAGCACGCTTTATAATACATTCCGTTATCTTTCGGAAAGCCGCACATATCCAGAATACCGAAGTGAGAACTGATGCAGGGCCATTTATACGGCACCGGCTCACCACGGAAATCAAATCCGGTCCATACAAAACCACCGGCGATGAAGTCCCGCAGTGCCACCGGCCGCCAGCTCGCTTCCGGGTTGCCATGATAAGCGTCAATATATCCTGCCTGTGGAACACTGGCATATATTCCGCGATCGCTGGTGTTACTGCCCGTTTCACCGGCGAGCATGGGCTGATTGGGGAAGGCCCGATGGAATGCGTCATAGTTAAACGGATCAAAATCCACCCCTTGGATATCCGCGTATTGCGCAAAGCCCTCCAGATGTGTAAATTCGGCATCCCAACCATCACCGCGCGCGCCACCGGCACTCATGGAGCATGAAACGGGACGGGTACGGTCGTGCCGCAGTATGGCCGCTTTGATGGTTCGAAAAACTCCGGCTCCGTACGCGGTATCTTGAACGATATGTTCATCGTTGCATATGGACCAGATTATCACGCTGGGATGATTGCGGTCCCGCAGGACCATGGTCTCTACATGATGCGTGCTGGTGTACGGATCACCAACACGGGTTGTTGGATTATACGTATCACCGAGCCGGCGGTTCTCATCCATGACCAGCATACCAAGCTGGTCGCACGCGTCATAAAGGGCATCAGCCATCATATTTTTGGTGCAGTGTATGGCGTTACATCCCATTTCTTTAAGCTTGCGCACGCGCCAGAACCAGAGGCTGTCAGCCGCTCCAATGCCCACGCCCGGAAAATCCTGATGATTGCAGGTCCCCTTGATTTTGACTGGACGGTCATTGAGAAAAAATCCATGATCTGCATCAAACCGCAGCGTGCGAATGCCGAATTTCTGCAGATGGGAATCGATTGTTTTTCCACGTCGCTGAATGTCCGTTTTCAGGATATACAGCGCCGTATCTTCCAGAGACCACAGCTTTACCTGCTGCAGCGCGACGACCTGCGTTATTTTAATATCCTTTCCGGCAGGAACACGCACCGGGTTGGATATCCCTGCAACCGCCTGGCCGTGAGCATCTATCACCGTGGATTTGACTATGCAGTCCTGGTCATTGTCGGATGCATTGGTCACGCGGGTTTCAATGGTCAAATCAGCCGACGGGGTGGTTAGAATATCATGCACGTCGCTGATAATGTAGACGCCCCATGGCGCGACATGGAGTTGATCTGCCACGTTGAGCCACACATGGCGATAAATGCCGCCGCCCTCATACCACCATCCTTCAAACGCTCTCGGATCCACATGGATCGCCAGAATGTTATCTCCGCCGTAATTGGCAACACGGGAGATATCCAGACGAAACGGCGTGTAGCCTCCCTGATGCCGGCCAATAAAGCGGCCATTGAGATAGACATGGGCATCGCGATATATTCCGTCGAAGTCAATCCATATGGACTTGCCCCGATCACCGGCGTTTAAATGAATGCGCCGGCGATACCAGGCGGGATACACCGGCAAAAAGCCATGATTGCAATCGGCGCGACGATCGTACTTCCCTTCCACGATGTAGTCATGTGGAAGTTCGACGATACGCCAGGCCCGATCATCACAGTTAACCGAGGCGGGGCCGGATAATATTGTTTCGCCGGAGTTCGCATGTGCCTGCAACGCAATATCCGCCGGAATAAAGCGCCAGTTGGAATCAAGCAATTCACGTCGGCGGCCCGTATCCAATCCGGCCGTGACTGCCCCTGCGCGGGCATTGTGTTCAGCGGCTGGCACCAGCATGGCCGCAGTGGCAGCCATCGTGGTTTTGAGCATGTCGCGCCGCCGGGGAAGACCGGCCGTTATGCCGTCTTGCCGGATTGTGGACATGCGATGTCCCGCGCGCTTTCGTGTTGGATATCGCAAACGCATTTCATCCGTGCCGATTCAATTCTCCGCCGGGCAAACGAGCAATTCCGTTTCGTCGCCGTCCGGCCCATTTGCGGTACAGGCATCCGACACTGCGCGTCATATCACTTAAGATAAGCGCGGCACCGCAACTGAATCGCTCAGGCCTTAACCGGCAACGGGCACCAGTTCATAATGGTGCGGCACGGGCTTATTGGCCTTGAATTCGCGCTTTACAATGACGTTGCCAAGCTTATTCATAGCTTTAACCACACCGGCAACCGCTCGCTTTGCGGCGGGGTCATTTTCCGTGGTGACAGGCATGTTCGGCTTGATCCATCCCCAGTTTTCCAACATGGTTTGCACACCATGCCAGGCTACAAAATGGTTCTGGATTTCTTCCCAGACAATATTATTTACATGGTATGCCTGCCACAGCATCGGCGTGAAATAGCGGGAAAGGTTGATCCCCGCCGAGAGCTGTTGCGGCGTAAATTCACCGACTGATTTGCCATCAATCAGCAGATTGTAATGCGCTGCCGACAGGCCTTTGACCGTCAGCATTTCCCGATCCAATTGATGAGTAAAGCCGCAGAGTTTATCAATCAGCGCCCCCACCGGATTGGTATATTTGGGATTCGGCTGCGGCGGCAGGAAGTAGCTCCATGACGGAAACTGCGGCCATTTTTCGTGCAGATCAATAATGGGCATCGGCAGCGAGCCATCAAGTTGCGTCCAGGTCAGTGTGCCATTGGCTGATTTCAAACCGCTGATTTTGGTGTTCGCGGCGCGGGTCACGCTGCCGGAAGCGGCGTTGATGTTCACATTGGTAACGGTCGCCGGAGCACCCCAGGCTTTGAGCAGGGCCTGGGCCATCATCATTTCCGCCGCCGCACTGGGATGAACGCGACCCGGAAAAATCTCTTTGGCGACGGCCGGATTGATCTTTTCGGCTTTTTTCAGCACGTCAACCATCGGCGTATTAAAATCGACATACAAGAGATGATTTTTCGCGGCCAGATGCTTCACAAAGGCATTGTAACGAAGCAGCACAGCGTTGTATCCGCCGGGAAATCCCATTTTTTGCGTTACATCGTCATACGGACTTGTGCCCAGCAGCACAATGCGCACGCCCGGAAGATGGCGCTTCAGCGCCCGGATAATGTGCTCATAACCTGAGGTAAACGTGTCGTACACTTTCTTGTTGAATGGTCGATATTCGGCATCATTCATGGCCAACATGATGGTGACCACATTGGGCTTAAATGGATAAACATCACGTTTCAAACGGACATTAATCGGACCAGCCCAGCCGCCGCCCACGCGATCACCGCCTACGCCGGCATCGACAAACCGCACATGCAGCTTGGGGAACCGCGTTAAGACATAGGTTTGCACATCAGCGGGATAAAACCGCTGTTCGGTGATGCTGTCACCATAGAAACAGACGCGATCGCCGTTCTTAAGAAAGAACTTCTGTTTGGCGGCCATTGCCGGTGAGGCCAGCGCCAACAGCAGAAGCGACAGCGACACAAGAAAATACAGTGGTTTCATAAGGGGCTCCAGATGGTCCGACGAAAATCAATGACTGCGGTTTGCCCGCCGACGGTACCGCAGGGTTAGAATCTTTTATACGGTCCAATCCGCCTTGTCAACCGGGGTTAGTGGCCGGGGACCGCGAGCCACTTGACCGGCACGTTACTTTCTCTTTATTGCCGGCCACCGTTTCACAATCGCTTTCCGGCAGCCCATGGCGGACCTGCATCCACGAAACAGCATCGCATCGGTGAGTGCATCGACATGCGCGAGAGACTGAAACACGCACTTAATGAGCGCGTCGGATCACGTTGTCCCCGGTTTCCAGGGGAGATTGTTCGCCCCGGTACGACAGGCACGCGATGATTACCGGCCAAAACGGCAAGTGCCTTCGCCGATCCGCTGGCCACGCGTAACCCGCATAAAAAGTCCCTTTACGCATGGCGGTGGCACAAAGGCACGGCCCTATGAGCGAGAGACAGTTCTTGTACTCCGGGCATATTTGTGCAACGTGTCGGATGGCTGCACCAGCCGAGCGTCATTGCCAAAAGAGCCGGGCCGCGGCGTGAGCGGTCAACGATGGCCAGCGGCCCGAACGCAGGGGAAACCATCGCTGCGCGGCAAACTCAATGCCCCGCGGGGACAAGCTCATAGTGGCAGGGCAGCGGCCGCGATGCCTTGCGGGCATGATCCAGAAAGGCGTTACCTGCGGCATACGACGCTTGCTGTATCAGCGAATTGTCCAGCGCGATTGCGGCGGCGGGCATCTGATGCTCTTCCAGCAACCAATGAGCGTGGTTCCTCGGATAGTTGCTCATGGGCAAAATACATTGCCGCCAGAAAGCAAACTCAAGCTGCACCTGCTGCCATATCAGCGCAAAGACACCATTGGCCTGTTGGAGCATTGGTGTGTTGTATCTGGCGAGATTCAGGCCCGCAGCCAAAGCAGTTGCGTTGAATGTGCCGATCGCCTGACCATCGATTTTCAACGTGTAATTGCCCGGCGTTAAACCCGTGATGGCCAGAGACTGGTCATCAAGTGATGCATAAAAATGCGAGCAGTGCAGCGCCAGAGCCACGGCCGGATTGGTGTAATCAGGGTTGTACAAAGGCAGATTGCCAATGCCCGTTGGAGGAAACTGCCAGAAGGCAGCGCAGTGGAGCGGCCACAACGGCATGGGCAGCGAGCGGTCCATTTGCGTCCAGGAGACGATGCCGTGCAATTTTTTGAGATTGCTTACACGGGTATGGACCGCGCGATTAACGCGGCTGTCGCCCGCATCGATGCTGACTGTTGACACAACCGGTCCAGCTCCGAATCCCCGAAGCAACTGCTGCGCCATGATAAGCTGCCCGGCGGCGGCAGGGTGCACGCGACCGGGAATAATCTGACTTGCCAGGCTCGGATTAATCTCTTTTGCGGCTTTAATCGCGTTAACCAGCGGCGTATTAAAATCCACGCAACGCAGCTTGTACTTCGCGGCCAACTTACGCACAAAGACAGCGTAGCGGCGCAACACATCGTTATAGCCGCCATGGCTGTCATCGAGTTTGTCAGTATGCGGGTGCAGCCAGGGCAGGTGCAGCGGAAAGCCGGGCTTCTGGGTTACATCATCGAATGCGGACGGCTCAATAAGCACAATTTTTACACCGGGTAAATGCGCCTCAAGCGAGTTGATAATATGAATGTATCCCTTGGCGTAGACGTTAAAAATTTTCCTGCTCCACGGGTGATAGCTCGCATCGTTCATGCCGAGCATAATGGTGACAACCGTAGGCTTAAACGGAAAGACATCGCGCTTGAGCCGCAGGTCGATCGGCCCGGCCCAACCACCGCCAACCCTGTCGCCGCCCACGCCGGCGTTTACAAATTTCAATTTGAGGTTGGGGTAGCGAGTTGTTATGCAGCTTTCAGTAAATGTTGTATACAACCGCTGTTCGGTGATGCTGTCACCATAGAAACAGACGCGATCGCCATTCTTAAGAAAAAATGGATGTTTGGCGGCCATTGCCGGCGAGGCCAGCGCCAAGAGCAGAAGCGAAAGCAGAAAATACACTGGTTTCATAAGGTCCTCCAGATGGTCCGACGAAAATCAATGACTGCGGTTTGCCCACCGACGGTACTGCGGGCGTAAAAGCTTTTAAACCGTCGAATCCGCCCTGTCAACCGGGGCATCGATGCCAGGGTGACATCGGTGACATTTCTACTTCTTGACAACATGGCTTAAGTGGCCGAACGGCACATGCGGATTGACCGGACAAATGGCCATTGATACCCTTATTGCCATGACCGCACTCCCGCCACCCTCATTGCATGTCCCCCGATGGCGACTATTGACAGCGTGGCTTTTTCTGTTCCTGATGGCACTTGCGATAGACCAGATATGGGTTCATCTCTGGCGGATTGTACCGATCGGTTACGCGACGACAAGGTTGACGGAACCCATTTCAAGCAATGGCGGAGTTAATTATGTGCGGGCGCTGAACCAATTGGCTTGCAAGGGGGTCACGGGTGGTAATAATGCGGCGGTGTTATTAATCAGGGCGGTGGGGCCCGGTCAGTTCCCGGAGCGGACTTGGTATGGCAAGAATATTTTACGACAACTGGATATGCCGCCATTCGCGCCTGGCGCGAGCCGGCTTATCTCGCTTTCCGACTGGATTGAGAAACACCCTCTACCGGCGAACTCGAGCCGCGACGCTCGGCGGCGCATGGAGTTGAGACTCGGCAGCGAACCGTGGACGGCGACAAACTATCCCGTGATCGCACAATGGATACGAGCCAATAACCGGCCGCTTTTACTGTTGGCCCAAGCAACCAGGCGGCCACGCTACTATGTTCCCCTGGAGAGTCCGGACCACGGCTTGGTACACGCCCGAGTGCCCCTGCTCCGCCCTCTTACGCGCCTGACTTCGGTCGCGGCAATGCGCGGGATGTTGCGGCTTGGCCAGGGTAACATTGCCGGCGCAACGCGCTGGGCCAATCGAATCCATCGATTGGCGGTACTGGTCATGCAGGCTCCTGACGTTGTTTCATATCTTGTGGGACTGCGTTTTGAGAATATTGCGATGAGGATGTTTCAGGCGGTGGCAAATTCGGGCAGGCTTTCCGTCAAGCAACTCGACGCCCTGTCTCATTCGGTCGAGAGCCTTGCTGAACTTCCACCTCTTACGGAAGCCCTGAATGATCAACGTTACACCGGATTAAGCATGCTCATGATGCTCGACCAGAATGGTTTGATGATCCTTCGTATCCATCACGTTTCGCGCACGGAAAAGGAATTTGTGAACGCAATTTTTCCAATAGATTATGCGGCGATGATGCGGCGAGAAAACCGGATTTTCGATAAGGAGGTGGCGGCCGCGAAGCGGACAGACTTTCTGGAAGAATGCCGTGAGATGCAGCGACTCAAGAATGTCATCGATGGTTACGCTTCACCCCTTCGTGTCGCATTGAATCCCGCAGATATTGCAGTCGTGCTGGCGAATCCGGCTGCGGTTCACATTGCCAGTTACCGCCGGGGCGCGGCTGTGATCCGGTGTCTCACGGAGGTTGCCATCGCGCTGGCGCAATTCAAATTGGTGCATGGGAGCTACCCCGCCGCGCTGGCCGACCTTGTACCGGGCGAGCTTAAAAGCCCTCCCATCGACGCGTTCAGCGGAGGGCCGTTTCAATATGCCGTTACCAGCGACCGACGGGGCTTCCGGGTGAAGAGTCATGGGCCGCCGCCGGGCGTGGGGGGATGGAGGCTCAACGCCGATATGGCTCCATTTATTACCGCCCGAGGCGGGAACTGGCCGGCAGCGCAGAGGTAAGGAACGCAGGTCTTGCGTTGCGAGGAACGGCGCAATTAAGCGAAACGCGAAAAAGAGAATATGCCCAACCCAAGCAGTGTTCACTTGGTGACGCAAACTGCGATCATGTAATTGCCGGATATAGCGAGCCGCTTTGCCGAGGATGGTTCCGATAGTTAAAATTCGCGTCATGTTGACGCGCATGTATGTGGATAATTATAAGTGCTTCGTAAATTTCGAGTGTAACTTTGCATCCAAGCAGTTAATTCTTGGCGCAAACGGGACTGGAAAGACAACGATTCTCGATGTACTTGCCACGCTGCGCGATTTCTGCATCCGTGGCGAGGCAATTGCGGACCGTTTTGGCGGGAGGTCGCGTACAAGATGGCAGAACCCAGCCGTGCCCGAACAGACATTTGAACTGGACGTCACCGGGAATAACGGAATCTATACGCTTCGCCTGGTGGTCGATTCATGGGGCGTCCCGGAGCGGCCGCGCGTCATAACGGAATCCGTGAGTTATTCCGGAAAGCCAATTTTTCGGTTTGAGAGGGGTGAAGTTTTTCTATACAACGATCAGCATGAAGAAAAGGTGAAATACCCCTTTGACTGGCATCGCTCGGCACTGGCAACGATCGCGGAACGCCGAGACAACCGAAAGCTTTGCTGGTTCAAGAACTGGCTGGGCGAACTGCTATACGTCAGCCCCGACCCCAGAAAGATCAGCGGGGTTGCGTCGCGGGAGTTGAAATACCCGGACCAATATCTGGAAAATTTTGCGGACTGGTTTCGACATCTCCGCCAAGAAACCGACGACCACGCATATATCAAGGATCTTACGGAGGTCATTGAGGGATTTTCCGCTATGCGTCTGGAGGATGCGGGCGAACACCGCCGAGAGATCAAAATTCGATTGGCCCCTTTCGGTGGCGACCGAAATGGAAAACCGATAACCGAATATCTGCTAAGTGAACTCTCTGACGGCCAGCGGGTGCTCATTGCGCTCTACGCCATTCTGCACTTTTCCGTCAAACCCGGCGCAACGCTGTGTTTTGACGAGCCGGACAATTTTATCGCGCTTGGAGAGATCCAAGCGTGGCTTACCAAAATCCTTGAACGTGCTGAGGATGTTGAGCCAGAATGTCAGGTTCTAATTGTCTCCCACCATCCGGAGCTTCTCAACCGCATGGCGTTCCAGAATGGGCTGCTACTCGATCGTCCGGACGGACGCCACGCCCGTTGTCGGCGCTTTGGCGATACGTTGCAAACAGGATTGACCGCCGCGGAACTAATGGCCCGGGGATGGGACAATGGGTAAGTGAATGTCGCAAGTGATCCTGCTTTGCGAGGACGATCCGCAGGAACGGTTGGTTCGCTGTTATCTGGAGCAGTGCGGTTTCAATACGGCGGCACCGTATCTGCGACCGATTAACGCCAGCCGGATGGTCCACGGCGGAAACGTGCAGTGGGTGCTGCGCGAGTTTCCCAACCAGCTTCAGGCCTGTCGCAAACGCCACGCTGCGTTCGCGAATACACTGCTGATTGTCGTAGCGGATGCGGATGACTTTGCCGTTAAGGATCGCGAAAGGCAGTTTTGGGAGGTGCCACTGGAAAGCAATGCCGACGATCCGCTTGTGATACTGATTCCACGCCGCCATGTCGAAACGTGGATACGCTCCGCTCTCGGTGATGCGGTTAATGAAACCGACGGCTACAAAACACCCAAGCCAGGGAAAAGTGACATCCGACTCGCCGCTCAGCGCATTCATGCATGGTGTCACAGCCAAGAGGAACCCGTCCCAGGGTGTGTACAGTCGCTGCGTGCGGCTTTACCGCTGTGGCGGAGAATCGGATAGCGTGTCATGGCTTTTCAGCTTCGATTTTTCCCAGCAAACGCAGCAGGCCATCAAGAATGGTCATCGGGTGCGGCGGGCAGCCGGGGATGAAGAGGTCAATGGGTACCACGCTGGCGGCACCGTTATGGACTTCGGGGTGGTTGATAAAGGGGCCGCCGGACAGCGCACAGGCACCGACGGCGATGACAATTTTGGGATCCGGCACGGCATCATAGGCCGTTTTCAGGGCTTGCTTCATATTTTCCGTTACCGGCCCGGTAATCAGCAGGCCATCGGCATGACGCGGAGAGGCGACAAAAGATATTCCGAAGCGGGACAAATCCCAGCCAATGGTGTTCAGCACGTTAACATCAGATTCACAGCCGTTGCAGCCGCCGGCACAGACCTGCCGCAGTTGCAGGCTGCGGCCAAAGAGCTTCCGCAATTTACCGTCCAGTGCGGCAGCCAATTTGAGTTCCTGCCCCGCATCAACAACAAGATCCGATGCCTGCCGCACGGTCAGGCGATAATCGCGCGAATAGGTTATCGCTTTTTCCGGACATGAATCGGCACAATCCGTACAGAACAGGCAGCGGCCCATATCCAGCTTTATGGCGCCATCAGCAATGGCAATCGCCTGCGTGGGACAGGCATCGGCGCATTGTCGGCAGGTATCCGGACATCGGGCGGCATCAAATATCGGCCGGCCACGAAATCGCGCCGGCATTTCCGGCGCCGGCGCGCCGGCATCGGGATAACGCATGGTGCGGTGACCCTGTTGAATACGGGTAATGAGCGTTTTTATCATCGCATGTTCTCCGATGGATCAGCGGGAATCATAAATCATGGCCGCAATACGAAAGACTGAAACTCTTGTTACACAGCGGAAAATCAGAAATCTGCTTTCCCCGCACCGCCATTGCGACGGCCGGCCAGTTATGAAACGATGGATCCACAATTTTATAACGTTCAAAACGGCCCTGAGCATCGGTCAGAGCCACATGACAAACCTGCCCGCGCCAGGCTTCCTGCAAAGTCACAACCAGGGACTCGGGTTGCGGGGCGGAGACTTCGGCCTGCAGTGCTCCGACCGGCAGGGCTTTCAGTTGATCCCGGAGAAACTGTATGGACCGTTGAATCTCCAGCCAACGGACATACGCCCGGGCAAATACGTCACCGCCGCGCCAGGTGGACACGGGAATATGGCTGAACTGATAAATCCCCGAAGGGTGATCACGCCGCGAATCCATATCCACGCCGCAGGCCCGGGCCGCCGGACCCACCATGCCGAGTTCCGTTGCGGTTTCTTTGGAAACCGCACCAATGCCTTCAAATCGGGCCATCACCGATGAGGTCTCCCACAACAGATTAATGGCCGCACGGGATTCGCGTTCGGCAACGTCCAGCCGCTTGAGCAAATCCGCGGCAAGCGACGCATCGATATCAAAGCCAACCCCGCCGATGCGCAGCAATCCACGACCAAATCGATTGCCGCAAAGCGCCGCGGTCATATTCAGAAAATCGCCGCGGATGCGCCCACAGAATGAAGCGGATGGCAGAAAACCGGCATCACCGGATAAGGCGCCCAGATCACCAACGTGGTTGGCCAGACGTTCAAGTTCCAGGGCAATTCCGCGGATGGCGGCGGCGCGCGGACTGATCTGGCAACTCCCCAGCGATTCGATCATTTGCGCGTAAGCGCAGCCATGGCCGATGGTGGTATCTCCGGCAAGTGTTTCGGCGTAATGCAACGATCGCTTATCCGGTCCGCCCCGCATTGCTCTTTCAACCCCACGATGCTGGTAGCCCAGAGCTATTTCCAGATGCAGTATGGTTTCGCCGTCGCACTGAAAACGGAAGTGTCCTGGCTCAATAACACCGGCATGAATCGGCCCGACGGCCACCTCGTGCACCTGCCCGCCGGTGATCTGATAAAAATCCATGACTCCCGCCTGCACGACATCCGCAGGGCCGCGATTCCAGGCATCGGCCCCGGCGCGATAACTGCGGTGAAAGCGCACCGGCTTGAGCCAGGGATGCCCCAGTGGCTTAACGCCAAATTGTTCGGCAATTTCACGCTCAAACAAATGTACCTGCGGGCATTGGGGTGTTAATGACGGGAACCCGTCGGCGGATACGCCGGTCCGGGCGATATGCAGCCGGCCATGCTGATCATCGGCCAGCACCACATACAAGGAGATCTTAAAACTGTTCTCAGAATCCGTTGCGCCAAAAAGGGCGCAAACTCTGCGGCGGTCCCGCAGAGCATCAAGAATCGCCCCTTGAAACTGCGGCAAGGGCAGTTCGGGTATTGCGGATCGGGCGACAGGCTGCCCGCTGGATATTTCCGCCAATGACAGGTTGTGCGATGAAGCGGACAGACTCATGGCCGCACCTCCATAAATGTCTGCGCCTGATGCAGCAGGTGAGACAGGAACGGCGGAATATGCACTCCCAGCATCAATACAAGAAGACAGGACAGTATCAGCGGCAAGCCGGTCAGCAGCCCATCGCGGTATATGTTCCCGGATTGTTTTCGCGGCAGAGGCCGTCCGAGCACCACGGTCAGTACGGTTCGGCCCATACCGATAAACACCAGCAGCAGCAGCAGGAGAAACAACCCGCCAATGAGAAACAAATGGGCGGAAAAGGCGGCGTTCAAAATGGTAAACAGGCTCACAAACGGTCCAAACGGCGGCGAGCCGGTAATCGCCAGAAAGCCGAGCATAAAAACGGTGCCCGACAAAGGCAGCCGCCGCATTGCACCGTGAACATCATCGGTGCTTTTACTGCCGTAAGAGCGGTGAATATTGCCGGCGGCGAGAAACAGCATGCCTTTGGTCAGAGCATTATTGATCATTTGCAGAATCGCGCCAAAAAGTGCCGGGCCTCCAATGCCCGCACCCAGCGCCAGAATTCCCATTTGCTCCACACTTGAATACGCCAACATGCGTTTGATATCTTTCTGGCCCAGCACAAATACCGCCGCCACGGCCATGGATAGCAGTCCCATGCCTATAAGCAGATGACTCGTGTAGGTCTGCAGGCCGCCGGCAATGCAGACGCGATCGACGCGTAAAATTGCCAGAAATGCCAGACTCGTCAAGCCTCCCGCCAATAAAGCGCCTACCACACCCGGCGCTTCGCCATACGCATCGGGCTTCCAGGTGTGCATCGGCGCCAGCCCCATTTTGGTGCCGTATCCGACCAGTAAAAATACAAATGCGATTTTAAGCCAGACCGCATTATCCGCTCCCGCATGCCGCACCAGATGTGAAAACAGCAACGTCGGATGCGGGTTATTGGCCAGTGAAGCGTAGACCAGAAAAAATGAACCCAACAGCGCCAGCGCAATGCCGACTGAACTTAACAGCAAGTACTTCCAGGTGGCTTCTATGGAAAGCGGCGTGCGATTGAAATAAATCATCGGGGCGGTGCTCAGAGCGGTGGATTCTATGGCAATCCACATCAATCCCAGTTGCTGCGAGCACGTTACCAGCGTGGCACCGGCGAGAAATATCAGAAGGCACGGTATTAACACCCGATTGGACCGCTCGGTTCGATAGCGCAAATAACCGACGATATACATTGAACAGATCAGAAACAATGTGCTGATTAGCAGCAGCGTCAGTTTTCCCGGCGGGTCCAGTGCAACCCAGCCACCCCATATCGGTGCGGCAGGCACAATCAGAACCGTCAGCACTGCCGCAAAATGCAGGCTCGCCGCCAGCGGCATAATCCATGGGCGCACCGTGTTGGAAGTAATGGCTCCGGCTGCAAGAGCCGCAAGAAGCGGAATGAAAATAAGTATCGGCAAGAACATGCTGGTTTATTCCTTCAAGGCTGTAAGCTGTCGGGTATCCAGGGATGAAAAGGCTTCATTGATGTGATTGAGGATAATACTGACCACAAAAATGCCCACAAATAAATCCAGCAGAATGCCTAATTCCACCAGAAATGGCACGGCCGCCAGCAGCAACATGCCGAAAATATAAATTCCATTTTCAAGAATCAGATAACCGATGACCTGCGTAATGGCTTTGTACCGTGTGGTTAACAGCAAAAATCCCGTGAGCACCGTGGAAAATGACGCGGGAATAATCAGCGCGGCGATGCGCGTCTGAATCATGGGCAGATATGCGGCAAAAGTAATGGACAAAGCTGTTCCCATCGCGCCCAGCAGCATGGTGGGCAAAAAGCCGATCAGCGGTTCAACCTCGCGCTTGATCTGCGCATCGCGCAGAGCTTTGTGCAGCATCTGCGGAATCAACAGGCCCTTAATCGCGGCCGTTACCGCCGCCACAAAGATAATCATCACGTCAATGCGCTTTTCCAGAAGCAACGGCAAGGCGCTTAAAATAACACCCTGTGCGGCTGCAGAGTAAATAAGGGACCTCATGCGGCTGACGCCGAGCATGAACAGGTTCAGCAGCAGCACAATAACCAGTGGTGTATTAATCGACCAGTGCATGATCTACCTCACCATCAGAACAAAACCGAAACCGCATAACAGGCTTGCCGCCGCCAGCAGCGTGGGCACATGCCGCATCTGCAGGCGAGCCATAAATGATTCCACCGTCCCTATTACGCCGGCCATGGCAATTAACTCGACGGGAAACAGCACCCAGTCCACCCCGGGCACGCCGGCATGAAACGGCACCAGCAGATGTAAAACCAGAGCGCTTAGCACAAGCAGCTTCATCGCCGAGCCATATTGAATCAGCCCCAGCAACGGGCCGCTGTTATCCAGCACCATAACCTCATGAATCATGGTTAATTCCAGATGCGTATTCGGATCATCCACGGGAATCCGGGAATTTTCCGCCAGCAGCACAATGAATAATCCGGCGGCAGCCAGCAATACGGGTGCCTCCGGCCGATGCGCCAGCGGTGCCAACAGCATCGGCGTGAGACTGACACTGCCGGACAGGCGAACCAGAACCAGTAGTCCCAGGAGAACGGCGGCCTCGGAAAGGCAGGCAAAAGTCATCTCCCGCGCCGCCCCCATTGCTTCAAAGGATGATCCGGTATCCAACGCGGCGGATGTAGTGAAAAAACGCGCCAATCCGAACAGATATACAAACAGAATTAAATCACCGGTAAAGTGAATCGGAGCGGCGAACGGCCCAAATGGCACCAGCAACCCCGCCAGCAGCGTGGCCGCCAGCGTTACCACCGGTGCCGCCTGAAATACCCATGTGGTGGTGGTGCTGATAACCATGCCCTTGCGCAGCAATTTGTAAATGTCATAATAGGGCTGCAGCAGCGGCGGTCCTTTGCGCCCCGCGAAAACCGCCTTGGTTCTGTTTATCACACCGGGCAGCAGCGGCGGCATTGCAACCAGCAAGCCGATGTGAATCAGTGGATTTATGATATTCTCAAACATGGGTCACCTTACAGCGCGTATCCGCCGGATTTTCGCACAACCTCAAAAGCCAAGCGCCAGCAACAGCAGCAGCAGTATTGCCAGCATATAAGCCAGATACATATTGACCGGCTTGTTCTGCAGTGGTCTTAATCGCGCCAGCAATCGCCGCGTTAAGGCAAAGCAGGGAATTAATCCGCGATCCAGCACCACATCGGGAACATCGCGAACAATTTCCATCGGCTGCGGACAATAGCGCGGCACGGGTAATTCAGCATGCGTATTGGGAATCATCCACGAGAACATCTGCGCCAGCATTCGGGAAAAGGACGCCCCGGTGTACTGCATCCGCGATGAGGTTCGGGCGCAGGCACAACTCCAGGTGGGACGCCTGACGGCGGCCCGGGTTTTTCGCACGGCCCAGAGTACCGAAACAATTGCCGCTGCCGCCAGCAACAGCACCGCATTTACGATTGCCATTTCAAGTAAAGGTGCCAAGGCTCCAATTGAACCGCCGGCAGTCGTCGCCCGCGGCGCCCAGTCGTGTATTGCGCGGGCAAGAAATGGCATTGTAACGTCGGGAAATAAGGCCATCGCGCAGCATCCGGATGCCAGAATTCCCATGGGCAGAAGCATTGCGGCGCCCGGATCATGCGCGTGACTTATTTGGTCTGAACGCTTATTACCCAGAAACACCGAACCGGTTAATTTCACGAAGCCTGCCACCGCCAATGCCCCGGTTGCGGCCAGAGCGCCAGCCGCCAGTGAAATCCAGACCAATGTACCGCCCTGTGGCACCGTCGCGGTGCGCAGCAAACCCAGATAGATCAGCCATTCGCTTAGAAAGCCGTTCAACCCCGGCAACCCGCAGATCGCCAGAGCACCCGTAAAAAACAGGATGGCGGTAATCGGCATTTTCGCCGCCAGTCCCCCCAGAGAATCTATTTTCCGCGTATGCGTGGCGTGCAGCAGGTTGCCCGCTCCCATAAACAGCAGAGGCTTAAATAAGCTGTGATTAAGAACATGGAACAACGCTCCGCCCAATCCCAACACAATAAGATCCGGACGATTGACAGATCTGCCGATCAGGGCCAGGCCCAGGCCCATGCAGACAATTCCCATGTTCTCAACACTGCTGTACGCCAGCAGTCGCTTGTAATCGTTCTGGCAAACCGCAAAAATCACTCCCACCACCGCCGATCCGGCTCCGAGAATCAACAACGTCAAACCCCACCATAGCGGCGGCGCGGTCATTGTTTCACCGATACGCAGGAGGCCATAAATTCCAATGTTCAGCATTACCCCGGAAAACAATGCCGAAACATGGCTTGGCGCATTGGCGTGAGCACCGGGGAGCCAAACATGCAGCGGCATAATTCCGGCCTTTAATCCAAAGCCCACCAGAGCCAATATAAACATTGCCGCCGCCATTGCCGAAGGCACCGAGCCATGAAGCGTTATCCACAAATCAAACGATCCCGTCGTAAGGCGCATCAGTACAACCATCGCCACCAGCGCAATTATTCCAATGTGCGCGGCAATAAGATAAATCCAACCGGCCGCATGAACGCCTGGGTCATGATCTTCCGTGGTAATGAGAAAAAATGCCGCCAGAGCCATGACTTCCCATGCCATCAGAAACAGCACGCCATCACGCGCCAGCACCACCATCATCATTGCGGCGTTCATGATTCCCCAGCACAATCGCAGCTTGCGTCCATTGCCGGGATGCCGGTTCTGTTTCCAATACTCCATGGCGTAAATGGAACCTGCTATGGAAATGCCCAAAACAGGCATAAGAAACAGAGCGGTTATGCAATCCAGCCCGACGCCAAACCTGCCCCATGGCAACGACCAGGGCCAGGTCAGGGTTTGAATCCGGGATCCACTTGAGACAAACATCAGCAATGCCGCGCCACCGAGAAGTGTGGCCAGCAGGTTCAAGAGCATCGCAATGCGTTGTCCCGTCATGCCGCGGCGGCTGAAAAACAAGCCCGGCACACCCGAAAGGGTCATGCAGAAAACGGATGCCAGAGTTATATATAATGACATGTACATATCAAAGTTCATTCCACATTACAATCATTAACGCCCCATGATGCGCGTCACAATACTGGCAACCGGAATCAGCGATGCCAGCAGCACAAACAGCACCAGAACGATATACAGCAGATATTCCTGTACGCTGCCCTGTTGCACCCGTCGCACCGGAACCAGCATTCGCTTCAAGCGGTCCCATCCGGTAAACGCCGCACGGTCGGTAATCAGGTCCGGAATATGCGTTTGCCGGTCGATCGGTTCCGCAAAAAGTTTCTCCGGGACCGAGCCATGCGTTACGGGGCGAGCAATCCACCGCAACAATCCCAGAAGCATTTCGGCAAAGGAAGCGGCGGTGTATTGCATACGGCTGCTTGGGCGGGCATAAGCGCACGCCCATGTCGCAGCGCGCGGTGAGACGGCATGACGCCGTGTTGCCGGCAGTGCCATAATCAATAACACGATCACGATAACCGCGGCAAAGCCGGTGGAAACCACGCTCAGTGTTTGCCAGGGCAGCGCCGATGCCAGACGATGGGCCATCGTCACATCGCCGGCCCACGCCGCCACCGCATGTCCCAGCGGCAGCACCACGATAACCGGCGCAAGACCAATCAGGGCACACACGCCCGCGAGAACCACCATCGGCCCGATCATGCTGATCGGCGATTCGTGTGCTTTCGTCGGAAGATCGGTGCGAGCACTACCCAGAAATACGCTTCCAAATACTTTTACAAAACACGCCACCGCCAAAGCTCCAACCGCTGCCAGCGCTCCCGCTCCGAAAGCCACTGCCGCCCAGCCGCCCGCAGTGGCGTTTGCCGCCGGGGTCAGCAATCCGACGTACACCAGTAATTCACTGATGAAACCGTTCAATGGCGGCAATCCGCAGATGGCAATGGCACCAACCAGGAACAGCCCCGCACTCCATGGCATGCGCTTGGCCAGAGACCCAAGCGAATCGAGTTCCCGCGTACCGGTGGCGTGAACCACCGATCCCGCGGAAAGAAACAGCAGCGATTTGAACAAGCCGTGGTTCCACACATGCAGTAAACAGCCGGCCATTCCCAGCACAACAAACACCGGGGCGTGCAGCGATTTGCCGATCATGGCCAACCCCAATGCCATGAGAATAATGCCGATATTTTCAATGCTGTGATAGGCCAACAGGCGCTTGATGTCATGTTGCCCCAGCGCCAAGATCACCCCCAGCAGAGCGTTAACGGTACCAAGTGACAGAATCACAACGCCCCATACCGCCGGCGGGTTGGGTAGCAGTGTCAATATGCGAAGCAAACCATATATTCCTATTTTCAGCAGCACACCTGAGAGTTGCGCTGAAATATGACTTGGCGCATTGGCGTGCGCCCCGGGCAACCAGAAATGCAGGGGCATAATCCCGGCCTTAAGACCAAACCCAAATAGCGCTAAAAGAAATATTGCCGTCTCCAGACCAATGCCGGTTGCGGCTGGAACCGGCGTAAGCTGAAAAGTCCCCGACGCCGCATGCAGCAATGCAAACATCGCAAATAATGCCAGCGTGCCAATATGGGTGGCGACAAAATACACCCAGGCCGCCTGCCGGCATTCGGGTTTGTGGTCTTCGGTGGCAATGAGAAAAAAACTCGTCAGAGCCATGATTTCCCAGGCCAGCAGAAAAGCCAGCGCGCCGTACGCCAGTGTTACCATCACCATCGAGGCAATCAGCAGGCCATAAAGGAATCGCAATTTTCGCCCGGTTGCCGGGTGTTCCGCCTGCCGCCAATACCCCTGGCCATAAACAGAGCCGGCTGCTGCCAACACAAATATCAGCAGCGTAAAGAATGCCGATAGAGCATCCATACGCAAATGCAAAGCAACACCAGGCCATATCCCCGGAAGTGAAGTCATGCGTACATGTCCACTGATCAGGGCCAGCAATCCACCGATGAGGCCGGATACAGAACCCAAAAGCGTCAGCATTGTGGCGACAGTTTGTCCCCAGCCAGCGCGTCGCGGCACCGCCAACCCCGGCAGCCCGCTGATGGCCATGAGCGTGCAAGCCAAAAGTGTCAGAGACATTTCCATAGCGACTCCAATTTTCGGCGGGACCTCAGGGCCACGCGACCAGGCGGCCCTCCCGCTCGAAAGCATGCATCCGGGTTATGCACAACCCGCGGGCGGAAAACTAATCGGGGGCGCCGATCGCCTGCGGATTCGCCACTGTTTTCCCGGATCCAGCCGCTGGCGTAATTTCCGCCTCTGCCTTGGCCAGAGCACTGGTGATATCTTCACGCGATGCCTGCCGCATAATGGCACTGCGAAAATCGCCATTTCGTAACACAAAGCCCAAGCGCGAAAGCAAATGCAGATGCGCTCGCACCGTGGGACTCACCAGGGTGAATAATGTTGTGACGGGCTGATGATCAATCGCGCCGAATTCCACCGGGTTTTCCAGAAAGCACAGCGCTACCAGTGGCCGCGATAAGTGCAGAACGATTGGATTGCGCACATGCGGAATGGCGATGCCGTCGCCAATTCCGGTGGACCCCAATGCCTCGCGTGCCAGAAGCACCTGATACAAAAATTCGCGATCCACTTCTTCCGGCAACTTCATGACATCCACCACCGAATGCAGTACGCCCGCCTTATCCTGCCCGCCAATGCGATAATGCACCCCACCGGCACGTAATGCTTCGGTTAATGACGGAGGCGGGGTATCGCCTCCTTCCGGTTCTTTGAATATCTCGGGTGAAACGTTCAATCGTCTGGATGTGGCCCATTCCAACAGCTCGGCCCGATTAAAGCGATATTGGTCATTGACTTGGTATGCGGGGATGGCACCATCCTTTATCCATCGATAAATGCTTTTCTCTGAAACACTTAGCAATCTAGCGGCGTCTTTGACTGTCAATTTCACGAACTGCATCTCCTTAGGACAACATCGTACATTATCGACATTTTGTCCACAAAAGTCCAATAGAGAGAAATATTGCATATAGCAAGATATAAAATACATATTACAGACAATAATTTCCTATAACGATTATTCGCTTGCATGAATACATGATGCGATTTTTAATGACTCAGACATGTTGCCAACCGAGACAACGCAGTGTCAAAGTCGTCACTACGCGATATTTTCAGTGTCAATTATGACATTGAATTATAATTTCAAATTGAAAAATAAAGCCAAAAATCAATGTTTTTTACACAAAAGGCCGATAATATCCTGGCATCGGCACGTGTATTGCTCAGTCGGGAGAGAGCCAAAGTCCCAAGCGCGACGGGATTTTGGGCTCACAACGATGCGGCGGAAGTAAATGGAGCAGGTTTAATGATTCATGCAAGATCAAGGCCTCAATATCCTGTGCCGGACCAGCATGATCCATCGTTTGAGGAAAATCACCCACTTGGAGGAGAATTACCCCCATGGTTGGATCGAACCTCGCCCTGGATTGCATCAGCGCTTCTGCATCTGGGACTATTTGTCCTGATTTTCTTCGCCTTTGAAGCTCTACACGCGGTCATAACCCGCACGCGCCATCCAATTATTGTTCCGCAAGCCTGGGATCAGCATTTTTCAACGCACGCGGGTGGCAATCCGAATTCAGGGTCAAACAACAATCCGCTGCAAAAGGCGCGGCAAAATATCCGACATATCCTTTCCCATTATGCCAATACCAGTAAGACTTCCGTTTCGGCAGTATTAAATTCTTCCGCCACCAAGGCGCTTAATTTTATTGCCGTTGGACCGCAGGGAGGCGCATCAGGCGGTCCGCTGGCGTCATTCGGCATTCCCGGCGGAGGCATGGGGTCCGGACCGCCGTCGCGATTTCTGGGGCGCGGCGGCAACGCGACACGCATTGTCTATATCGTTGATCATTCCGGATTAATGTTTTACAATTTTGAATTCGTTGGGCATGAACTGCGAAAGTCCATTAATCAACTCGTACCGATTCAACGGTTCGCTGTAATCCTGGTAAGCCAGCAAGCCAGAGCTTTGGGCATGGCGGGCCTTACACACGCAACAATTTTGGCCAAAAAGGCGTTTTCAAGCCAATTTTCGAGTGTGCAGCCCCACGGTGCGGGACGCGGCCTTCTGGTGGGATATGTCAACGCCTTCCGCATCGCCTTCCGACTGCATCCGCAAATTATCTATTTTGTCACCAACGGCGGATTCAACCCCAGTCTTGCCGAGAGCGTAAAAAAAATGGATACCCATGGCACGCATGTGTTTACCTATACGTTTTTGAACGGTCATTCAAGCCAGTTTCAGGCGCAGTTGCGGCTCTATTCCGGCGCGTTGAAGAAAATTGCAAAAGAGACCGGAGGGCAATACCGCCTTATTAGAGAATAATCTGTAACATCCGGCGATCGATGTTCCGCCGGAATAAAATGAAATCACCCGGCAAAAGCCGATAATCATCACAAAGGAGTTTCTTCATGTTCAGCAGTTATGCACGTTCCCGCTTCCGTATCATTCTTCTTGGCGTGTTGTTTCTTGGCACGCTTGTGGCGCTGAGCCACACCGCCATGGCACAAAGTGCCGGCGGCGGTGGCAGCGGAGGTGCCAGCGCTTACCATCCGAATCCCATTTTGTGGGGTTTGGATATTACCGTTATCGTCGTACTGGTAGGCTGCTCACTGGCCAGTATTGCCCTGATCTTTGATGCCATACTGCATTTGCGCGAAAGCAAAATCGCCCCCATTGAAACCACGGAGCATATCCGTTCACTCATTGATTCCAGGCAGCTTAAGGAACTTATTGATTTTACGGCGGCCGACCAATCATTTGTCAGCAGAGCCATGCAGGCGGGCATTCGGCGCGCTCATCTGGGCTACGGTGCCATGCGGGAAGGACTGGAAAGCGCGGTATCGGAAAACAGTTCCAATCTTTTCCGGCGCATTGAGATGCTCAACGTCATCGGCAACATCGGACCGCTGATTGGTCTGTTGGGAACCGTACTGGGTATGATTGAAGCATTCGATGCCCTGCATCATGCGGGCGGGCAGGCCAAGGTTTCAGATTTGTCAGTCGGTATCGCCACGGCGTTGTGGCACACCTTCGGCGGTCTGGCGGTGGCCATTCCATCTTTGATCGCGTTCGGATTTTTCCGCATGAGATTGGATAAAATTGTCAGCCGGGCATCGGTGCTTTCTGAAGAACTGCTGGAAAGCCTGCGACCCGCGGAGAAGGCCGCAACGTCCACCGCTGCCGCGCCCGAAGGCAGCAAACCCATGGCCCGCCCCGTACCGCGGCGAACGAGCACCGGCTCCGGCGATACCGGTGCGGGTGTGTGAGGAAGCAATCAGAACCTCTTTGCGCCGAGCCGGTTTGACGGCAAACAGGGCGAAAGAAGTTGAACAGGAGTTTGCACAGTGAAAATTCGCGGCATAAAACCGATGCAGGACACACATGTGAATGTCACGCCGCTGATTGACATTATCATGTGTCTGATCATTTTCTTTTTACTCGTGGGCCACATCGCCAAGGCGGCTTCGGTGAAAGGAATTAAAATTCCATCAGCCAAAAATGGCAGAGACATGCGCGACAAAAGCGATCAGTTGATTATCAATCTCGTGCCACCGGTTGGCGGATATGGCGATAATGCGGTTCCATCGATTCTAATATGGAGCAATCAAATTCCCGAGAGCGAATTGGCCGGCTACCTGCGTAAGCAGAAAAGTGAAAACCCGAAAATGAAGGTTGTTCTGCGGGCGGACCGTTCGATCCCCTATAAATTTGTCGCCCCGGTATTGATCAGTTGTGCGCAGGCGCGTATTGCCAGCATCCATTTTATGACCCGAAGGCCCGGTTGATACGCGGTTTATTGAATCCAGAGAGGTTCGTTGATGTCCCTGTCCAAAAAACACGCTCGCCGCTCCATGCACGCCGCCCATCATGTCGGCCCGAACATGACGCCCATGGTGGATGTGGTGATGGTTATTCTCATATTTTTCATGCTCGGAAGCTCATTTGTCAGTCCGGACTGGTATTTAACCAACAATACGCCCGCCATCAAGGGCGGTTTATCCAATGTTAAAACCAATGCCATGCCTCCGACGCGCATTAACATCAAATTGCGCGTGCGCGGCACGCATACAATCGCCATTTTGCCGGGCCTGCAAACCGGTGATCTTTCCGGTGAACTGGCCACGTTTCTGACCAACAAGCACAAAGCGCTGGTTAAAGGAGTGCCGGTTCAGATATTTATCTCGCCTTCCAATGGCGTACCGTATAAGGATATCATCACCACGTATAGTGATTGCATTCAGGCCCGGTTCAAACAAGTGGCGTTTCGGCCACCGCCGGCCCAATGAGCAACTGCGGAGAAAGCAGGAGTTGAAACAGCCTTGCGGCGCGGCAAAGCATCAGACGTCCGCTGTTGCGGGCAACCGCCTCTAACCCGGGCGATATTGTTAATCAATGAAGGAATTCGTCACCATGCCGGGAATTCAAAAGCACATCATCACGCTGACCTCGATATTCTCCCTTGCGGTTGCAGCAGTTGTTCAGGCGGCACCGACTCCCGCCGCGACGCAGGCACCTTCGACTCCTGATCGTGCTTCACAGCGCGTGGCGCACCTGGAACAGACTCATGCGGCGGCCAGGATTTCGACCGCGCTGAAGCATGCCACCACGCCCGAAGAAAAATCGCTGTACGGGGCAGCCGACATTTTCTGCACCTGGGAAAAATTCAAAAACGATCCCGCCCGACAACAACAATCAGGGGTCGAATTTATCCATGACGTGGGGAGTTATCTCAAAGCCACCGGCGGTCACGTTGACCCCGCATGGGCATCAATCCAAGCGCAATTCATACTGGCTAATTTAACCACCAATGCGGTTAATCAAATTGAATTCTGGTCCGGCACGCCGGCGCTGCGGCGGCAGTTATTACCCGCTGCCATGCTGGGGCGGAAATTGTTAAAAATAGCTCTGACGCACTATTCCGATGTGGTCACCAAGCTGAACAACGCGACCACGTTTTCACACGCCGACGAGATTCTCTACACCAAGGCGCTCAATGGTCAGCGCGACGCCGGTTATTATCTGGCCTATGCTGATTATTTCGCCGGTCTGGCCATGCCGCCAGGTGGAAAGGCCCGCGAAGCGCTGCTGGCGTCGGCCATTAAACGCATCTCACCCTACACCGGATCGCAAAACAACGGGGTTTATTACCGCGCGGTGCTGTTGCGCGGCAAAGCGTTTCTCCACAATGGTCAGTACAACAAAGCCATCCGCGACTTGACCACCGCGCAAAGCGCCCATGCCCCGGTGTGGCTGCAATACGACGCGCGCTATCAGCAGGTCACAGCCTTGCTGCGCAGTGGAAAATACCATCAGGCAACCGCCAAATTGAAAACATTCATGACCTGGACCACCCGGCAGGCCGGGGCCAATTCCGTAAGCGCAAAAATGGGCGAAAAGCTGCTGGCTTTTCGCATCGCCATGGCAACCGCAAAAACTCTGACCAATCCGGCCCAGCAGGCCAACGCGCAGGCCGCAGCGGAAAAAATTGTCAGCGATGTCATCAGTAAAGCGCCGCAATATCAAGGCCTTATTTTCTCGCATCTGGCACAAGGTATTGCGGGCAAGGGCGATACGGCCAAGCTTCCGCCGCTGCAGGTTCTGGCCCGGGCATGGCTGGAGGCGCAGAATCCGGCAACCGGAAGCCAGCGGCAGGCCATGGCCACCGCCCAAGGCCTTTTGCAGCAGAAAAAGCTGCCGGCACCGATCCGCGCCGAGGCCACACTGATCACAGCCATTACGGCATCGCAACTCGGCGAAATAGACCTCGCCGCCCGTATGAATGTCGCCTTTGTACGCATGGCCCCGAGCGATCCGCGAGCCAAACACGCCATTGCCCTGGCCCTCTCGGAACTGGCGCAACTTAATGAATCGCGCCAGGTGCCCGCGGGCATTAAAGCTCTGACCACCGAAGCAATCAGCCTAGACTGGCGGCACTTTCATGATCCGCAGATTCGCTTTCCGTACGCCCTGCAACTGGAAAATTCCGGCCAATATGCCCAAGCCATCAGATTATTCAATGGAATTCCGTCAACCGATGCACTGTATCTTGATGCGCAATATCAACTGGTACGGATCCGTGCGGAAGAACTCAGTGCCATGGGAACCCAAAAGGTTTCAGAACTCAAGCAACGCCACGCCGCCCGGCAATTGCTGAAAGTCGCATCCCATTACCTGCAACTGCTGGATCATCCGCCCGCATCCGCCAGCAAAAGCGTATTGGCCAGGGCAAAAACGTACCGGGTTAATATTCTCATGCTGGAAGCGGGAACCGCCATTGATCCGCTGCGCAATCCCTTTCGGGCCGGGCAGTTTCTGGATCAATTGACGGCCATGGATGGGCAGCTTTCACCCAAGTTGCGCGGCATTCTGCTGCGTTACCGCATCCGGCAATATCAGCTTGCCGGGGAAAACAACAAAATTCTTCCGCTGGTACAGAAATTTGCCAGTCAGTCCACGCAGAATTCAACGGATGTTATCAAGGGTCTTATTGGCCAGTATGATCAGGAAAGCAGACGCATTCGGAACACAGACCCGGGTAAGTCGCAACGGCTTGCCGCCAGCGCGGCGGCTCTTTTGAACCAGTTGATTGTGTCGCTGCAAAGCCAGCCGGGCCAAAAAAATAAAGCCGATATATATGCCTACCGCCAGATCATGGCCTCTGAACTCAGCCGCGCCGGCGAGGGGCAACAGGCCTGGGAATTATTTAAGACACTGGAAAAGCAGCGCCCCGGCGATATGACCAATTTTATCGGTGCAGCCCGGGCTTTATATGCGGCCGGACATTTTAACCACGCCCACAGCATTTATGTGCGGCTGATTCCACAACTGGAGCCAGGCTCGGAAATATACTGGCAAGCCTACTATTATCTGATTCGCTGTAACGTAAAAGCCAGCGCCTATGAAGATCAAACCCGGTCCGCGCTTAAGCAGCTTGTCGCCCTGTATGGAAAGCAGATTGGCGGCAAGGAATATCACCATCAATTTGAATTGTTATTGCACGAGTTCAATCTGACGGATTAACGGCTGATCCTTGACCGGCGATGCGGATTCGGATACTTTAATATATACGCGAATCGGGGGCATAGCTCAGTTGGGAGAGCGTCTCGATGGCATCGAGAAGGTCAGGGGTTCGAGCCCCCTTGCCTCCAATTTCGTAAAGGCCGCGATGTTTACCCATCGTGGCCTTTTTAACTTCAAAACTGGAACCACGGAATGAAAGAATACCTTGATCTGGTCCAACTGGTCATGGACAAAGGCACCCGCAAAGCCAGCCGTACCGGTGTGGATACCATCAGCTACTTCGGCGCATTTTACAAAGTGAATCTCGCCAATGGCTTTCCGCTGCTGACCACCAAAAAAGTCAATTATCCCGCTGTGCTTAAGGAACTGCTTTGGTATCTATCCGGGGAGGAACACATCCGAAACCTCCGCAAGCAGACCAAAATCTGGGACGCCTGGGCCGACGAAAATGGCGAACTGGAAACCGCATATGGCCGGTATTGGCGGCGCTTTCCCCATCCCGTGCAAAAAAGCCACGCCCCGGTTGCGCAGACGGGCCAGACCTCCGCGCCGGTGGAGGAAATTGATCAAATCGGCTATGTCATCAAGGAAATTAAACGCAACCCCAACAGCCGGCGGCTGGTTGTCAGCGCCTGGGAACCGGGCAACGCCGAAACCAGCAAGCTGCCTCCATGCCATTACAGCTTTGTATTTCAGGTGCTTGATGGCAAACTCAATTGCCACCTTTCGCAGAGATCAGGCGACATCGCCCTGGGCATACCCTTCAACCTGGCCTGCTATGCCACGCTTACACAAATGATCGCACAGGAGTGTGGGTTGGGGGTTGGCGAGTTCGCCCACACCATCGTCGATGCCCATATCTATGTTGCAAGCCCGGACGGAAATATGGCGGAATACGATCATCTCGCCGGCCTGCAGGAGCAACTCAAGCGTTCACCGCGGCCGTTACCGCAACTGGAAATCGCCCGCAAACCGTTCGCAGAATTAACGTACGATGACTTTAAACTAACAGGCTACGACCCCCATCCCGCAATCCAATTCAAAGTGGCGGTGTGAGCGCGCGGCGGGTTGCGGGGCATCTGAAGATTCAGAACCTGTAACCGATTTCCACGCCAACTTCATCCTCGGTCATCGATGTGCTGATGGGAATACTTTGTCCGCCGATATTCATCGTCCCGCTCATGCCTTGTTGAAACGCGTGCATATAGGCTTCGGTAAGCGTCCAGCCCATTCCCAGCCGCTCGGTGGCACCAACGGTGATGTGGTTGGTCATCATGGCCGGCAGAATGAGATTGGCCACCAGATCCTGCGAGCCGATGGGATTGCTTCCGTAGCAATAGCCGCCACGAACCGTAAGCCATCGGTTAATGCGGTACTGCGTTCCGAAATTGGCAACCCATTGATCATGCCAGTGCAGCGGCAGACTGACATAGCTGGTTCCACTCCACGGGCCGTGGATATTGAGATTGTTCATTGTCTCGTGCCAATTGATGTATTGACCTTCCAGACTGATGGTCCAGCGTGAAGTTGGGTGAAACGCCACGCCAAAGGCAAGCTGTTGCGGATAATTCAAATGGGTACTGTATTGCCCCGGTCCGCCGGTGGGACCACCCTGCGATGACAGATTTTGATAACTGGCCTGATAGGTAAGGGGCGTAAAAATAATGGGGCTGCGGTAGCACAAGCCCAAGGTAATATATTTGTTCAGTTTATATAGTCCGCCAATGGTCGCCCCGATGCCAAAGGCGCTGGTGGAGTTATCCAGATTCAACCCGGAAACGGTATCTCCGGTATCCACCGTCTGCTGAAACGAGGCGGTCTCATACGCCAGATTCAGCGCGAACCCCACACTCCAGTTTTTGGCCGGCTTCCAGGCAATGGCCGGAGCAATATTGGCAAACGACAGGTCGCTGTACGCTTCCAGACTTCCGCCGAAGTAATTGGACTGCTGATAATTAACGCCCATGCCGGAAGTTCCATAGAATCCGCCGCCGAAATACAGATGCGGCCCAAACGCCGGGGCCAGCCACCCCAGGGCCGGCACGCCGTATACATTGGAGTGGCTGCCGATGGGACCGGCACCGAAATTGGCCTTGCGGTCGGGGAAAAAGCCCTCCATGGAAAAAGCCGCCTGCGGTTTCAGCCATGCCAAGCCCGCCGGATTGGTTATTGCGGTCATCGGATCACCGGGCGCTGCAACCACCGCCCCGGCCATACCCATTTGATATTGACCGATCCCGATAAGTTGATATCCATTGGTGGCTGCCACCTGATGGCAAACCGTTGCGGTCAGTAAGGCCGCAACCGCGGCACACAGGAATTGCTTATACGACATGATCATTGTCCTTTCCCATCATGTTCCTGTTCCTGCCCCACTGAACAGTGTAGCCATCCGCGACATCGACGTTCCTAGGAAGTGTGCCGCTTTCACTCATAAGAAACTATCCGGCTCCGGATATAGGAAATTGTCTTAACAGGCTGTGAGTAACTTTCTTAGGCGTTCCGGTAAGCCCGGAAACTCGACGCACATTCGCCTTGCGGCACAAGGGTTTTATTGGCATGCCGCGGAATTTCCCGCAGCCCCCTCGGTACCGCCCCGGGGCTACAAATCATTTCCACGACGGCCGGAAGACCGCGACAAATGTATTGACCGCGAGATTCTAATTTCTATGATGAATTCAGTGATTGCATGTATTTGCAATCGTCGATGTGTTGCGGATACGGAAGTGCAGGATGACACGATCAGACCATAAGCAACTGTGCGAACGGCTCGGAACATTCTTCGGCCTGTTCGCCAATCCGGTGCGGATGAAAATATTCTGCTGCCTGCAGGACGGACCGCAAAGTGTGTCGCACATTGCCCGCGAGACCGGTATCACCCTGGCCAACACCTCGCAGCACCTGAGACTGATGCGGCAACTGGGGGCGGTGCATTCCATGCGGTCCGGGCGCAGTGTTTATTACCATGTCGCCGATCCGAGGTTTATTCAAGCCTCCAATCTGGTGGCCGACGCATTGACCCAGTTGAATCGTCCGGCGGCGGCAGGCCTGTTGCGGCCGTCGCGGGGGTCCCGAATGACTTTATTCCGGCCACAAGAAGTTTCTAAGTGTTAGCGCTGTGTGGTCCGGCAGGTGTTTACGTTTTTTGAGGAATTGGATTATGGAAACGGCACATTTGGAGCAAGTCGTCCCGGATAAAATTATTGACGCCCGCGGCACCGCCTGCCCCGGCCCCCTTCTGGAGGCCAAGAAAGGAATCGGCACCGTTAAAGTCGGACAGGTTATCGAGGTAAAGTCCAACGATGTCGGATCGCGAAAGGATATCGCCGCCTGGGCGGGGAAAATCGGCCATGAGTTTCTGGGAATTCTCCAGGCCGATGGCCACGATCGTCTTTTTGTGCGCCGGAAAAAATAACATCGGTGTTGGCGGTCGTAAGGCATGGAGCTGAAACATGTTATCGGAAAACAGCTTTAATCCGAAGATTCTGGTGCTGGCCACCGAGGCGTGTGCTTATCCCGGTGCCGATGCCGTAGGCAAAGCGCATCTGGAATACGGCGCCAACGTATATGTTCTGCGTGTGCCGTCACCGGTATTGTTTCCCGAGGATTTCTATCTGCGGTGTTATGCCAGGGGAATTGATGGAATACTCATCGCGGCGTGCGGGTCGGACTGTCCGTACCGCGGGGCGTATGATCGTCTTGCGGCGCGAATTGATCGGCTGACAACGCGCATGAAAACCGGCGGACTGGAAATTCAGCGTATCCGTCTGACCGCCATCTGCACGGTGTGCATCAAGGCGTACCTGAAGGAAGTCGGACAGATGGATGAACAGCTCCGTGCGCTGGGGCCGGTGAACCGGCCACTGGCGGAGCAATTGCGGATTGCGGCGCGGGCCCAAATGCGTGAAGCCGCGCACGTGCATGCCGCATAGAACCATGCGGCCCGTGGTGTTGAAAGGTGTATCAATCATGATTGCCAGTGCCAACAACGAGCGGCGTAAAAATACCGTGGTGATCGGCGGCGGGATAGCCGGATTACAGGCGGCTCTGGACCTTGCGGATCAGGGCTACAAGGTGGCGGTGGTGGAGCGGCAGGCGAGCATCGGCGGGCGCATGATCAGCCTCAGCAAGGTCTATCCCACCCTGGACTGTGCCAGTTGTATTACCACGCCCAAAATGTCCGCCGCCGCGCATCACGAAAACATCGAACTGCTGACCTATACCGAAGTGGATTCCATAAGCCCCGGCCCGCACGGACACACCGTGGTCGTTACCCGCAAGCCCACGTATGTGAACGCGGAAAAGTGCATTGGCTGCCGGTTATGCGAATATGCCTGCGATACCGAACATCCCGATGATTTTGAACAGGATTTGGGATCGGTTCGCGCTATTTCCGTGGCTTTTACCAATGCCATTCCACAGAAGGCGGTATTGGATGCCGATTATTGCCTGGCGTGCGGATTATGCCTGCGCGCCTGTCCGACGGACGCCATTGAATTTGATCAGCAGCCGCGGCAGGAAACCATTCATGCCGATACGGTTATTGTGGCCTCCGGATTTCAACTCAACGCGTTGACCATCAAGCCGCAATACGGGGCGGATAAGAATCAGAATGTTATTTCCCCGCTGACCCTGGAACGGCTTCTGGCCCCGCATGGTCCCTACGGCCGCGTGCTGCGGCCATCGGACGGCAAAATTCCGGACTCCATCGCGTTTGTGCAATGCGCCGGCTCACGCGATGAGACCATTGGCGTGCCTTATTGCTCAAGAGTCTGCTGCATGTACGCCATTAAACAGGCCATGCTGCTGTCCGGATCATTGCCGACCGCGGATATTACGATTTACTACATGGATATTCGCGCATTCGGAAAAGGGTATGAACAGTTTTACCAGAATGCCAAAGCCATGGGCATTAATTTTGTCCGCGGAAAAGTATCTAAAATTGATTCCGCCGACAAAGATGATCTGCTGGTGCACGTGGAATTAACCGAAGAAGCGCAGGACTGTGTCCGTAAACAGCGGCATGACCTGGTGGTGTTGGCCCAGGGAATGATTCCACAGTGGAATCCAACCGCCAGTTCGCCGGTGCACATTGGCCGCGACGGCTTTGTGGCCACACCGGACGCGGGATCTCCCTGTTCGACCAATGTGCCGGGGATATTCGTGGCCGGTACGGCGGGTGGCCCCAAGGATATTGTCGACAGCATAGCGGAAGCCGGCGCAGCGGCCATGGAAGCCGGGCGGTATTTGAGCATGCGTGGAGCTTCCAGCGATTCCCCGCGGACCGTGGCACTGGAACTCATGGCATAACAGAGGTTGATCATGGACAGCGTCAATGACACAGCAGTACAGGATCCGGCACATTCGGCATCACCGCGCGTGGGTGTGTACATCTGCCGCTGCGGCGGCAATATTTCCGATGTTGTTGATACGGATCACGTTGCCGAGGTTTGCCGGCTTATTCCGGGTGTTGCGGTCGCCAAAGTTCACACGTTCATGTGCTCTGATCCGGGGCAGCAGACCATCAGCGATGATATCAGACAGGAAAAACTGGATCGGGTGGTGGTGGCGTCGTGTTCCCCGTTTCTGCACGAATTGACGTTTCGCGGTGCGGTGATGCGCAGCAGGATGAATCCCTATCTGTACGAACACGTCAATATCCGGGAGCAGTGTTCATGGGCACACAAACATGATCCGCAAGGAGCCACCGCCAAGGCCATTCAACTTATCAGCGCGGCCGTGGGAAAGGTCCGCTGCGCCACAGCGCTGGAAAAAATTCGCCTGCCCAATCACCGCCGGGCGCTGGTGGTCGGCGGCGGCCCGGCCGGCATGAAGGTGGCGGCGGACCTGGCGGCATGCGGAATTCCCGTGGTGGTTGTGGAGCGGTCGGATCGTCTGGGGGGAAAATTGCCGACGCTCAACCGCCTTTTTCCGGACGGGCAGAACGCAACAGCGCTGACGGATAAGCTGGAATCGCAGGTGCAGGTCAATCCCAAAATCGAGATTCTCTTAAAAAGTGAAGTGACCCAGGTCAGTGGTTTCATCGGCAACTTTGAAGTTACCATTCATGGCGACTTTGGTCCGTCCGGGCAGAGTACCGACATTCATACCACGGTTGGCGTTATTGTCATGGCCACCGGATTTAAACCGTATGTTCCCAACGATGGTGAATTCAGCTACCGGAAGCATCCGGCGGTGGTTACAACGCTGGATTTCAACGCTTTGCTGGCCCGGCAGCACGGCAATCGCCGAACGCTTGAATTTGATGGAAGATCCATACGCAGCATCGCTTTTATCCACTGCGTCGGCAGCCGGCAGCTTGACGGCGTACATGCGCCGGGACCGGATGGCCGCTTAAATACCTACTGTTCGCGTGTCTGCTGCACCACGGTTCTGAATCAGGCGGTGCAGGTGCGGCAAAACTTTCCGGACACCCGCGTTTATGACCTGCATCAGGATATCCGCACTTATGGCCGGGGTCATGAGGAATATTACACCGATGCTTCACGCGCCGGAGTGGTGTTTTTCCGATATCACGGCGATGAACCGCCAAAGGTAGTTCATACCGACGGACCAGGCTCGCCCCTGCGGATTACCGTTAAAGATTATCTGTCATGGGGAGAGGAACTGGAACTGGAAGCGGATATGGTGGTCCTGGCGGTCGGCATGACTCCGGGGTCTTGCGAAACACTGGTGGATCAACTCAAGCTTCCGCGCGGCGAGGACGGCTTCCTGCAGGAAATTCACCCCAAACTTCGCCCGGTTGAAATTTCCGTCAATGGCGTATTGCTGGCGGGTACGGCGCAAGCCCCGATGAATATTCACGAAACTCTGGCCGCCGCCGGCGCAGCGGCCGTTAAGGCCCGAGCCATGTTCACCACCGATGAAGTTGAACTCAATCCGTATGTCGCCGAGGTTAATACGCAATTATGCGAAGGATCCGGCGCGTGTCTTACGCAATGTGAATATGACGGAGCCTTGACCCTGACGGAAATACAGCAGGATGGCCGAACCGTGCGTAAAGCGCGGGTAAATCCCGGCCTGTGCGTGGGTTGCGGCGCGTGCGTGGCGGTCTGCCCGACGCAAGCCATCAATGTCAGCGGCTGGCGCATTGATCAATACGATGCGATGGTCGATGGCCTGGTGCGGGATATGGCCCCGGCCACGGTTTAAGAAGGATGGTGCCCCATGGCAAAAAAAGCGATTACGGCGGAACAGAAAAAAGCTCTCGCCGATTTCAGAGCCCGAACGGGCGGTAGCGACGAGCTTAAACTCAAGCGGCATAAGGACTTTCTCACGGCCCGAAAGGCCATACGAAAATCCCTGCAAAATCAGCCCGATACGGTGCCAGCACTGGCGCAAAGCCTGAATCTGCCGGCACCGGACGTATTGCGGCACATCGCCGGAATGCGGAAATACGGCGAGGTGCGGGAACTCGGCGAAACCGACGGATATGTCCGCTACGGCCTGACGGAACCGGAGCCTGCAAGCCCGAAAAAGCTTTGACGCCGTCGTACATTGGCAATGCGGCAAGAGAATGAAGAGGTTGTATCATGGCTGGGACATTTAATTCGGATCTGCATCTGGATATCAAGGCGTTTGGCGGGAAAGATGTGGATATGTGCATGAACTGCGGGACATGCACAACCATCTGTCCCATGTCGGAAGACTCCGGCGGCGGCTTTCCGCGCCGGGTGATCCGGCTGATTCAGACCGGGCAGCAGGCCAAACTGGAAGCCAGCCTGGATCCGTGGATGTGCTATTATTGCGGTGACTGCACCAGCAGTTGTCCACGCCAGGCGAATCCGGCGGAAACCATGATGGCGTCACGCCGCTTTCTCACCGCCCGTTATGATTTTACATCCCTCGCCCGATTGTTCTATCGATCGGCCGCGGCCGAAATTTCGGCCATTATTCTGGTTGGACTGTTTGTCACCGGATTATTTGTAGCCTTTCACGGGCCGATGGTGTTAAACAAAGTCGAACTCAATACGTTCGCCCCGGTTCATGCGGTTGAACTGGGCGACTGGATTATGGCGGCGGTGCTCTCGTTTTTCCTGCTGGCCGGAGCCGCCCGCATGACCTGGTGGACGCTGGGGCGGCGAAACATGTTCCGTATTTCACCGATGATTTTTCTCCGGCAAATTCCGGTGTTTTTTGTGCATCTGTTCACGCAGAAACGCTGGCATAAATGCGGATCGCATCCCAGTGCCGTCCGCTGGTTCAAGCACCTGCTGCTGGTTTCCGGATATTTAAGCATGCTCACGCTGGTGCTGATACTTTTACGCTGGTTTCAAACCGACACGGTGTACCCGTTTTATTATCCGCAGCGGCTCTGGGGATATTATGCCACCATTGCGCTGCTGTATCCGACGGCGGATTTCCTCATTTCCCGCTGGCGGCGCAAGGAACCGATTCACCTCTTCAGCGAAGCCAGCGACTGGATATTCCTGATCATGCTGTTTCTGACCGCATTAACCGGCATTATGGTTAATATTTTCCGCGTGGGCTCATTGCCCATGGCCACGTATGTTATTTACGTTATTCATCTTTCCATTGCGGTTCCCATGCTGGTGGTGGAAGTTCCGTTCAGTAAATGGTCGCATATCATGTATCGGCCATTGTCGATATATCTGGCGGGGGTCAAGCAGGCGGCGGCGAATGCCGCGCGAAAGCTTGAAGAACCGGAAGCAACGAAAGCGGCCGCGTGATGTCGGAGTCAACCGCCGCCGCGCAGCGGATCACATTGCATAAAGGAGTTTGTTATGGCTGTTATGGAAAAACCGGATATGGATCAGAAAATTGCGGAATTAACGGCCCGCGTGGAGTCGCTGGAAAAATCCGCCGGCAATGACCGGCTTGCCATCGGTGTCATGCAGGGGGATCTGGATTCCACGATTGCCGCTTTTATCATTGCGCTGGGAGCGGTGGCGTATGACATTCAGGTGGACATGTTTTTCACCTTCTGGGCTATCGCGGCACTGCGTGATCCGAAAAAGCATGCGAAAAAAGGCGTGCTGGACCGCATGTTTGGAATCATGCTGCCGAGAGGTTCGCGCGGCCTGCCGCTTTCCAAAATGCAGATGGCCGGCATCGGACCGAAAATGATTCGCGCGGTTATGAAACAGCGCGGCGTTAAATCGCTTGAGGAGCTTATGCAGCAAGCCGGCGAACTTGGCGTGCGTATTCACATCTGCGAGATGTCCATGAATGTTATGGGCTTCAAGGAACAGGAGATGATGGATTATCCGCATCTGGATTATGTCGGCGTGGGCACGTTTATTAACTTAATCAGTGAATCCAAGCAGGTTGTGTTCCTGTAAAGCCGATTCAGCGGCCGCCGCGTTGCGTGCCGCGTATCCCGCGGGGTACAAAGGAGAATCATCATGAACATGCAAACCCAATACATGGGATTTACGCTTGAAACACCCTTAATCATCGGGGCATCGCCTCTGGCGGACGATTCCCAGCGGGTTGGCGCGCTGGTGGAGGCGGGAGCGGCGGCGGTGGTGCTGCACTCGCTGTTTCAGGAACAAATTGATGGCGAGCATTTTTCAACCGTGTATCTCCGGGAAATGTACGCCGACGCACAACCCCGGCGCGATGATTTTATTGATCCGACCGCCTTTCATTCGAATCCTGAACAATATTTATCGCACATCGAGAACCTCAAGAAAATGGTGAATGTGCCGGTCATCGGATCGCTCAACGGCTCGCGCCCCGGCGGATGGATTCGCTACGCCGAACATATCCAGCAGGCCGGCGCCGACGCACTGGAATTAAACCTCTACGCATTTCCCAGCGATCCCAGCATCAGCGGCCAGGATGTTGAAAATCAGATGCTGGATATTATCCGCATGGTGACCGGCTCGGTACGCATACCGGTGGCGGTGAAGGTTTCACCGTTTCTATCATCGCTGCCGCATTTTGCATCAGCCGTTCAGCACGCCGGTGCCGCGGCACTGGTATTGTTTAACCGGGTCTATCAGATTCCGGAAGAAACGATCATGCGCGACAGCGAACCGGCCGGCCATCAGCAGGATAGTGCACATTTACAGATACGCCTTTACTGGCTGGCGGTTATGGCGCAGCATCTGAATGTTTCCCTGGCCATATCCGGCGCAGTGAATACCGGGACGGATGTGTTCAAAGCGGTCAAGGCCGGTGCCCACGCCGCGCAGGTGGTTTCAGCGGTATTGCGCAGCGGCCCCAATGCGCTGCGAAACATATTACGCGAATTCCAGCAATGTATGCTGCAGCAGCACTGCCAGTCCATCGACGATCTGCGCCGGGTTACGCGCTTTGACCAGGTACCCGATCCGGAAACCTGCGAGCGCCTTCGCTATATGCGGGCCTTGCAGCACTGGCAACAGTGACCTTATAGCCGGTATGGAAAATCCGCCAGCAGCGCCTTGGGGCGGCAAACTGCCGCCTGCGGCGTAATCGATCCTCAATATATTCCGGAATAGGCTTGGGATCTGCGTTCTTGCGTCCAATCATCCGCCAAACAATGAACCCACAGCGGACTTTTCAAACAGTCTCTTACGCCCGCCGGGCCGCCAGCGCCCGGCAGGTATCGGCGAATACTTCCTCCGGTGAAGCGTCGGCTGAAATGGGAACCAGCACGCCACGCTGCTGGTAATAGGCGGTAAGAGGTTCGGTTACGGCGGTGTATTGGCGCATGCGGATACAGGCCACTTCCGGACGATCATCATCACGTTGTTTGAGTTTGCCTCCGCACTGATCACACATGCCAACGCTTTTTTGCGGCGGCTTGCTTACCGTGTGATAGACCGCATGACAATTCGGACATGTGAGCCTGCCGGCGGCGCGGGCGATTGTGGCGTCAAGCGACAATTCGTAATCGATTACCGCGTCCAAAACAATGTTTTCGCTCGCCAGGAGTTTATCAAAATCAATGGCCTGCTGCAGCGTGCGGGGGAAGCCATCCAAAATAAAACCGCCGGCACAGTGCAGACAACCGGACCGTTCCGCCACCATCGCCATGACCAGTTCATCGGAAACCAGTTTTCCCGCCCGCATCAACGCCAGAGCCTCGCTCATGGCGGCGGTGGCTTGGCAGGATTCCATCCGCTTGGCCGTGCGAAACACATCACCGGTGGAAAGATGGCACGCTCCAAATTGCGCCGCCAGCAATTGAGCCTGTGTCCCCTTGCCCACACCCGGGGGGCCGAGCAGAACCAGCCGCCATGGCCGCTGCTGCGCTGGAGGTTTGACGGAACACTCAAACGCCGGCCCCTTGAGCCAGGCGGCACGATCCGATGGCGGTGTAACAGCAGGGCGCATAAAAAAGCCTCCTGATCCGCCCCCGTGGCAATAAATAAATTGGCAGCCGACCCACAGCTCTTTGCGTGATTATATGCCGGTGAAACTGGCCCGGGCAAATGGCGAAAGCTGAATTTTGCACAAGAAAACCATGGAAGTTGGAATAGCGGCGCGGCGGCGAATAAATCGAATTCTGCAATTGGAAGTATTACGAGGCTCGGCACGCCTGGACGACACATGCGCGGGCGTTACTCGGCGTTGGAGCCGCCGGGGCGGGGCTGGGGCACACAATCATTCGTAGCGCCATATAGCCCGATATTGACGGCAATCCGGGTGAAAGCCGGTTCGAGAAGGCTGGCCCCGGCCTGTTTGCTCTGACGGAACGGTGAGGCCATGAGAACGCGCGATGCATCCATCAATAAAGGCGTCTTATTTTCCATCCTGGGCGGCGACCTGATCCGCACGGTTGCCGCCCATGGCGGCCAGATTTAGTTAAGCAGTGTGGCCGTCGTGCGTTCTCGCGGCTGCCTGGGCTGTTGAGAGTACGCAACGTTTGCTATTTCTCCTGTCTCTTCGGTATTAATCCGGGACAGATGATTCCGATTGCCCTGACATATTGTCTGATTATTTCCGCCGATTCTCGCGCCCTGTTAATGAATACATCGGGGTGTGCCACAATGCAACCAAGCTCTTGCTCCGTAAACACTTCTGGTAGTTCTACAGCAGCTCTGGAGTTACTGAATTGACAACCCGATTTCAATCCCGGCAACGCGTTTCGTATTTTGTCCGTAAGTCCTGGATCAAGATCGTCAGCTATCTTCTGGGGCCACGCACAAATAAAGAAATCTGTTTTACGTTCAAAGAATATCCATATTTTGATATCATCTATCGGCGGGTTGACACCCGCTATCAATACCGGCCAGTAATCGTATCCGCCGCTGTCCTTGCCATGAATCCACGCTCCAACGACGATATCCTCTTGTTTAAGATGCTTGTTTACTTCCTCCCAGAAATCCCGTTGTTTCATTTTGCGCAGTTCTTCAATGGCGGGACCAAGTTCCCTGTAGTACTTGATGATGGCGGGGTACTTTTCGATAAGGTTTACAACGGTTGTCATATATTCTTTCTCCATGGGTAGTCCTACTGTGTTCTGATACACCACATCCCTATACTGCTGTAACGCCTGGTTGATATTGACATATTGGTATGTCGCGCAGAGGCAATCATTGAGCCAATCGAGAATGTGGTCGCGGAACGATATGCGATAATAAGTATATGTCCCTGCCGTCTGCGATGGCACCCCGTCAAGGGTGAGGTAGAGCAGTAACGAATGCTGTATATTGTTACGCCCGTAGAGGAATTTTCCGTAACGCTCAAGTTGTCGCTCTTGTTCATGTGCGTTTATTTTATTTTCTATGACGATATCACCCCATCCCGGCAGACTAATCAAAAGATCAAGCTGCCCCTCGTCTATCCGGCGTTCCCGTTCCACGGTGGCATCTTGCAGACCAGCAGGTTTGTCCAACTCAGGTTGCAAAATAGGATCGCCATTGTGTTTTTGTACGCCTTTGGCAAGCCTGGCAAGAAACAGTTTTAAGAATAGATCACCACAATCATGGTGCTCTTTGGGATTGAGAAGGAACGCCAGCCAACGTGTATGCAGTCCCGGTTCCTCCCCAGCGCCACGCAACACCGTGAATACATTAAACCTGCGCTTGGTAGCTTTCAGGTGTGTTTCATGCTCAATATTGAGGCGATCAAGTTCCGGCGTTATCAATGTGAGACTGCGCTGGAGCTCGGCCAATTCGGTTGCCTCCTTTTCGCGCATGCCACCGTCGTAATCCGTAACCGCAATTAAGCCATCCTCCAGTTCTTTCAGATCGGCGTGCATCTATTTCCTCCGCCATCAGCAACGGCGCTGCGAACGACACTATATCATCGCTCAAGCGGTTTCGCGACGACTGTTATTCATCTCAATACTCTGACCGGACTTCTTTCATACAAAATCTGTCGCAGCGCGAAATTTTCACGGTCAAAGGTGATGCAGCCATCATCTCATTATTATTTTTCTTTTTTATAAAGTTATCTCATGCAGGCCGATGGATGCGCCGATAATACCGGCTCTACAGGGGAACGGATGCCCAGTGACTTTGATAAAAATCACATTCTCGGCTCGGCCGATACTATCGATGTATTGGCCATCATGCTGCGCCGTTTGGAGGATGGCGGCGCGATTGCCCGGACGATACTTGATGAACTGCTTTCTTCGCCGCATTCGCGACCCGCGTACGATACCGATCTATGAATAATATATTGATGATGCAAACGATTTACTGCCGGCGGAACAAATATTCATCCGCCTTTATCGCGGCAATTGTGTTATTTGATTGAGTGGATGGGACAAGGGAAGATAAATGGATAAAAATTGGCCACAGTTTATGGACATTGATATCTATTACCTATAGGTTATAATGCGGCAATGTGGCAGGTTGAGTTCACAGATGATTTTGGGGACTGGTGGGACATGCTCTCATCGACCCAGCAAACTGCCATTGATGCGAGCGTACGCATGCTCGAACAACTCGGTCCGCACTTAAGCCGCCCGCATGCGGATACGGTGAAGGGTTCGCGGCTTGCGAATTTGAAAGAATTGCGGGTTCAATGCCGCGGGCGGCCTGTCAGGATATTTTTCGCATTTGATCCCCGCCGCCACGCGATTTTGCGTATCGGCGGAGACAAGACTGGTGATGGCCGATTTTATGAACGCATGATTCCCTTAGCCGAGCAATTGTATGAACGATACCTCGGCGAACTTAGGAAAGAAGGTTTGATTCCATGAAACACCATTCATTTGAGAAACTGCGGGCTAAAATGACACCCCGACAACGAATGCAGGCTGCGGCAAAGGCCAGAAAAATGATGGCTGAAATGCTACTGGCTGAAATTCGCCGGTCCGTGGGACTTACGCAGCAGGACCTGGCCAAATCCCTGAATGTAACACAGCCCAATCTGTCAAAGTTGGAGAAGCAGGATGATATGCAGATCAGCACGTTGCGGCGGCTGGTTGAGGCGCTGGGCGGCCAACTGGAAATTATCGCGCATTTACCCAAGGGCGACTTCCGTATCAGCCAGTTTGCTGATAGCAAATGAGCCGCCGGGAAATTAACGCCATTTAGCTGCGGGAAACGCTTCAGTCGTGGCGCAGGCGGCGGCTGCGCCGAGAACAGGTGAAATCCGAACAGTTGAACAGGAGACCGTCCCTAGGCGTCGGGACTCTATTTTTTGTCGCCTGCTTGCGAAAAAAGCTCCGAGCACGTGTGGTTTTTATTTTGGCGACTGCGACTCTCTTGCTCCAGCCAAATATGCTCTCCTGATCTCCTGCTCCAATTTCACCTGCTCCATTTTGGCCTCCGGCCAAAATAGGGGCGACGCTGGGGCACGCCAGACTGGACGCGACGCAGAAATACGCGGAGAAGTGGGCCCATCCGGCCATTAAAATTGCACGGTAAAGGGTGTGGTGGAGGACAACCTTAGCCAGCAGCGGCCGGTTCAAGCGCATCAAAAGGTACTTCCGCGTGTATCCTCCGCGGTTGCCTCTGATAGACTCTGCTTA
>JAJZJL010000083.1 GCA_021810145.1 Planctomycetota bacterium
TCCGTGGTCTTCTTTTGCCTCCGGGTCAACAGAAGCGGCAAGAAGCCGCCCCGGCGCACCACAAAACCGATCCAACCCGCCATCGCAGATCCCCTCCGCGCCGGGATTCATTGCGGCACCCTCGGCTTCCTCCTTGTGAACACAAAACGTTTTTCACCACAACGACACAAAGACACGAAGAGCATTTAATTACCTAACCAATTCTTTGCATCCTTTCGTTTCTTTGCGGTTGGTAATTTCTTTCGGCCTCTTTGTGAATAAAAAGGTTTGTCGCCACGAAGGCACGATTACAGTGGCTGGTCAGTATGTGCAGTATTCGTCAGTAGATTCAGCACCTGCCCCGTGTGCCGCGACTCGTTGTTCGTTGACGCCCCCCCGTATCCGCGCAGTCCGCTTAGAGAGTTTACCCCGTGCGCGCCGGGGCGGTCCATCCCATCCTGCCAGGAAGCTAATCCAACTCACCATCGCAGATCCCCTCCGCACCGCGATCCATTGTGGCACCCTCGGCTTCCTCCTTGTGAATTGAAGTGTTTTTCACCGCCAAGACTCAAAGAAACGAATCGGCGCTTGTCCCTCGAGTGCGCAGAGTTGTGAACCATGGGGGTTGCCACAGAGGGCACAGAAGACACCGAGATCATAGCCGAAAAGTATCATTCAACGCGATCGGCTCTCGACCGCTCAATGATCACTGGTTATTGGTTCCCAGATCGCCGGGAGTCATTGCCAATTGCTTTTCCCCGTATCCGCGCAGTCCGCTTGGAGAGTTTACCCCGTGCGCGCCGGGGCGGTCCAGTCCCTTTTATTCATTACTTATTGCTCATCGCCTGATTGTGTTCGCAACCGATCGCATGGATGTTGCGGAAGCGGTCACAGGCCCTTGGGTTCATATCAACGCAGTTGCGAATTGCTTTGTCCATGCAAAAATTCAAAATGCAGCCAGAAAAGTCTTGACTTTGCGCAACATAAGAAGGTATGGTACGAAAGGTAGCACCCTTGGCGGTTCAGAGGCAATGTTGATATGCGAAATGTTACAAAACCTTCGGCGATATTCGGATGCGGATTGGCGCTTTCCGCTGCGTCATTTATCTGTCATAGTGCCGGCGCAGCGACGACCCCAACGATTACCATTCAAAATGTGGCCCAGGATGTGCCCTACTCGCCGCAGATTCACGCAATATTGACCGATCCCTCCACCAATACCGTTTTGCAGGGTAACGGCGCGTATGGTGGTTACGGCAGTTATAGTTCGAATATCACCGGGTCGGGGCCGTACTATGACATCCAGGGATATTTAGACACCGGAACCAGCGGAATATTGCTCAGCCAGGCAGCCCAGCAGGGGCTGGGCGTGAAACTCGCTACATACAACGGAACGCCCGTGACCTATACCGATACCGGATTGGGCGGTGCGGCTTCATACAACGTGTCAAAAACTTATGATTTATCCACGGCGCAGTTAAGTTCAGCAAATTACGGCACCGAGCCGCCACTTGCCTCCTATACCAATGATATTGGTCCGGTGAAGATGGAAACCTCAACGGCATCCAGCGGCGGATATAATATTTTCGGCATGCCGGTTATGCAGGGGAAGGTGACCGTTTTCCAGCCGGGTAATTTTAACAGTTTGACGAATCCAGTCCCGACTTCCAGCTATATCTACAGCCCCGGTACACCGGCAAATCCCAATCCCGGCAATGGCAACGGTCCCGGCATTGTTACATCACCGTATCAAGTACAGTTGAGTTTTGCTTCTTTTTCCAGCCCGTCGCTGATTCAGCCAACCGGCGCGCCCGGCCCTGTGGAGTATGCCAATCCGTTTATCGGTCCCAATCCGCTTGATCCGCAAGGGAGCACATCAGCAGTACCTCCAGTAACAATTGCTTTGACGGAACCGACCGCCGGCGGTGGTATCACGCGCACCAGTACCGGAAGCTTCCTTTTTGACACCGGGGCGCAAGTATCATTTATATCCACTGCCGAAGCGGCGAATCTGGGAATTTCAGAAGTTACAAGCAGTTCCGGCACAACCTCATTGGTGTATACAGATACGGGAAAGGTGGTTCCCAATCAATTTGCTCCGCCAATCGCCGGTGCCGGCGGCAGCTCCGCCAGTCCGATCGGTTTTTACCTCGACTCGCTGAAACTGAAAACCACCAGTGGCGAAGTTATCTCATTTGTTAACGCTCCGGTCGTGGTTATGAATATCACGGTAACCGATCCCACCACCGGCCAGCCAATGACATTAGCCGGCGATCTTGGCATGAATTTTTTTGAAACCGGCGGATTAACCAGTAACCTTGACACCGGATTTCAATATTTCACGTTTAATCAGCCCGACGGGTTGTTGGGGCTTACTCCTTTAACCTCAACACCCGAACCGGCATCATTGGTACTGCTTGCGGTCGGCCTTGCTGCGGTTATTGGTCTTAAAAAAAGCAAATCCTCCAAGTGCGGCCGGCCAATTACCTTTCGCTGCACAAAATCGGGCTGACCGATTGGCTGAACGAATGGCAAAATCAGAGATTTGGACCGTTGGTGCCATAGTCGGCCTTAATAATTGTGGTTGATCGAATCTGTCGTGATCGCTTCCGGCACGCTGCTTTCCGCGCCCGGATTGATCATTCATGGCCTGTTTTCTGCCTTTCAAGCCGGCAATGCTTATTTCGTACGATTTTTCGCCGCCGAATGCCATGGAAATGCGCACTCTTGCATGTTTCTTGCCTGATGATTACTCTTTTGCCCTGTGTTGTGATTATCGTTTGGTCACACAACAATACAATATGCAGGCAACCAACATGCGTGCATAACTAATGAGCAGTCAAACCTGGCGGAATGTCTGCGGCAGAGGAACGAATGATGGGTATTGGCATATTCAGCCGTTGCTGCGCGCTATTTAATAACCGGCGACAAACATTGCCGCTGGGGGTTTCTGCGCTAACGCTGGCCGTTGTCGCTGCTCCGTGTGCGGCGGCCACATCGCATCTTGCCGCACCATCCAAGCCGGTTTTGGATACCGGCAGTACCGCGTGGATGATGGTATCTGCGGCGTTGGTGATGTTTATGATTCCAGGGCTGGCATTGTTTTATGCCGGCATGGTGCGAAAGAAAAACGTCCTGGCGACCATGATGCACTCCTATACCGCACTGGCGGTGGTGTGCCTGCAATGGATAGTCATTGGATATATGCTGGCATTCGGAAAAGATCAGCATGGCTTTATTGGCTGGCAACCAAGTGATATTTTTCTCATAGGCCTCAATCCGCAGCATCTCGTGCGACAGGGGGGAAGCTACATCCCCGAAACGGTTTTCTGCATGTTTCAGGCCATGTTCGCGATGATTACACCGGCTGTGATTGCCGGCTCCTTAGCCGAACGAATGAAATTTCGATCATTCGTTCTGTTTATTTTGCTTTGGAGCACACTGGTTTATGACCCGCTGGCGCATTTTGTATGGGGCGGTGGCTGGCTGGAACATATGCATGTCGCCGATTTTGCCGGCGGTACGGTTGTGGAAATTGCTTCCGGTGTATCCGGACTGGTCATGGCCGTTTTTCTGGGCCGACGGCTGGGCTATCCCTCGCAGGTGCTGCAGCCAAGTTCTCTGGCGCTGACGCTGACCGGAGCAGGCATTCTCTGGTTTGGCTGGTACGGCTTTAATGCGGGTTCCGCCGGTGCCGCCAACACCGTGGCGGGAGCGGCATTTCTCAATACCACCATTGCCGCGGCATCGGCCGGCGTGGCGTGGAATTTTGTGGAGTGGGTGCATCATCGTCGCCCGTCAACATTGGGGCTGGCTTCCGGCATTGTGGCGGGTCTGGTGGCCATTACGCCGGCTTGCGGATTTGTGGCGCTCTGGTCGGCGCCGATTATCGGCGTGCTGGCCGGCGTGGTGTGTTATCTGGCAGTGCAGTTCAAAGGTGTTATGGGATACGACGATTCGCTCGACGCCTTCGGTGTGCATGGGGTGGGTGGATTTCTGGGTATGTTGCTCACGGGCGTGTTTGCCGTGGCGGCGGTTAATTCCGTGCGCGGCGTCATTGCCGGCGATGTTCATCAACTGATGGTGCAGTTAACCGCGGCTGTGGCGGCGGTGGTGTATGTGGCTGTCGGCACGGCCGTGGTGGGATTTATTGTGGACAAAGTCTTCGGACTGCGGGTATCAGAAATTGTGGAGACCGAAGGATTGGATATGGGCATTCATGGTGAAAGCGGGTGGGATATCGGTGCCATGCCGGAAATGTCCATTATTGCTCCCTCTGATCCGCCTTGAATGTGTCACACGATATCTGGAAAATAGGCCCCGAAAGTATGTATTGAGTGTTTAATATTTCAGGAGTTGAAAATGAAATTAATTATCGCCATTATTCAGCCGTTTCGCCTGGAGGCCGTTAAACAGGCTCTGACCGATGTGGAAGTGTTTCGTCTGACGGTCAGCGATGTACAGGGGTATGGCCGGCAGAAAGGGCATACCGAATATTTCCGCGGACAGGCCATGCAGGTAAATTTAATCCGGAAGGTGCGCCTTGAAATCGCGGTCAACGAGGCCTTTGTGCAACCGACAATTGACGCCATCGTCAAATCCGCGCGCAGTGGCGCTGGCGGAAAGGGACAGGTTGGCGACGGGAAAATTTTTGTCCTGCCGCTGGATAACGTGGTTCGCGTAAGCGACGGAACCAGCGGCGGTGAGGCGATATAGCCGGTAAAACGGTATCGGCCATGATTTACAGTCGCAACTCATCGGGCGGTTGCCGCGGATCAGCTCGTGGCGGGGCTGATGGGGTCAGCCCACTTTGCTTAATGATCTTAAATATGTATAAGAATAAATTCCTGTGCTGTGCTGATCGGACCAGATAATGCGCAGGGCATAATTGCCAACGATTTCGGCTCCCAGAGCCGTAATCGGACCATCGTATGTCGTGCGCACCACAGGCAGCAACGTGCGCCCCAGCAGATCACGTTCCCCCTGACACCCGGCACAGGGGCACATGCGCCGCAGCGTGCGCAAATCAAAATGAGACTCAGTGCCGTCGGACCAGACAATATCAAGCGATTCTGACTTTTTCAGAGCGATGCGAACCGGTTCAATGGGTGTGGGATTTTCCATAGCCGTTGCTTTCCGCCGCGTCAGGCCGCCAATTCCCGCACCGCTTCCGCTACGTCCAAAGTGCGTTCATAGATAGCCTTGCCCACAATAACCCCTTCAATGGGGAGATGTTTCAAGGCACGAATATCATGAAGGCTCCCCACGCCGCCGCTGTGGATGACCGGAATGGTGCCGGTGTGCTGAACCAGTGTTTCCGTCGCGGCGATATTCGGTCCGATCAAGGTTCCGTCGCGGGCGATGTCGGTGTAAATAATCGCCGCCAGGGGCCATTGTGCGACATTGCGAACCACTTCCAGAGCGGTTGGATTTTCCGTTCCGCTGATGGTCCAGCCATGCGTTCCCACCCGTCCATCGCGTGCATCGAGTCCCAGCACCAGCCGGTTTCGAAAGCGTGTGTCATGAACCATGGCACGGAACCAATCGCCATCCGAAATCGCTCGCGTACCCAGGATCAGACGTTTGGCTCCAATGGCCAGCAGATATTCGATGACTTCCTCCGTGCGGATCCCGCCGCCAACCTCCACCTTCAGTCCGGTTTCCCGGATCAGACGTTCAATAAGTTCCAGGTTCACCAGACGTCCGTCTCGCGCGCCATCCAGATCGACAACGTGCAGCCACCGGCAGCCGGCTTCCTTGAAACGTCGGGCAATTTCCAGCGGATCGACATCATACGTGGTCTGCTGGTTGTAATCGCCGCGAAACAGCCGCACCACGCGGCCCCCGCGTAAATCAATTGCCGGTATTAATTCAATGCCCATAAATTCTCATTTCCTGGAGGTATCTGTTCGGGATTCCAATGAGATGGAATCATCAACCCATATCATAAAAGATCCGCCGATAAATCGCGAAGCCCATGCTCTTGCCACCACACCCGTCAATTATAAGTCGGCAAAATTTCTTAATATTCTGCGGCCGGCCACCTGGCTTTTTTCCGGGTGAAACTGCACTGCCATGACATTATCGCGGCAGATCGCGGCGGTAAATTCTCCACCGTAATCCGCCGTGGCCGCTACATCGCGGGCGTCGGTCGGGCGGACGAAGTAGGAATGCACAAAATAATAGTGCGTGCCGGATTCGATGCCCTTAAAAAGAGGAACATCTCCGCGCACCTGTATGCTGTTCCAGCCCATGTGCGGAACCTTCAAGCTCGCCGGCGGCTGATCCACGGAAAATCTTACGCAATCTCCCGGCACGATGCCCAGGCCGGTGTGTTCACCATCTTCATACCCTTTCTCCATCAGCAATTGCAGACCCAGACATATGCCAAGCAAGGGACGCTGCGTGCGGATGAAATCCTTTATGGCCTCCGCTTGTCCGGATGATTCTAAGATGGCAATCGCGTCCGCAAACGCTCCAACACCCGGCAGAATCAGTTTGTCAGCGCGGCGGATATCAGCCGGTGATGAAACAATCTTCGCCGGCACGTCCAGAAGTTCAAAGGCCTTCTGGACGCTGCGTAAATTACCCATGGAATAATCAACAATTGCCAGCATGATCCTGTCCCACACCGTGCCATTGGTGCCAAGCAAATAAAGGGAATCGCACACGGTGTATTGCACACCCGGGCGACAACTCAAATCAACGCCGGATCGGCGGATTTACGGGGCATTCGTGCGAATGTATCCGCGGCTCAATGGCTTGCCGCAGTACGCCATTACCGCAATACAACGATTTCCACCCGACGATCTCTGGCGAGGTCAGTGCGGGAGATCATACGGTGGTCACCAAAGCTTACCGCCGTCATGCGGTGGCGGGAAATGCCGTGGCGTGCCAGAAACATTTCAACGGATCGTGCCCGTGCCAGCCCCAGTGCATAGTTATTGGGATACGGATGATGAATCGGGCGGTTGTCCGTATAGCCTTCAATGCGAATGCGGTCTCTGGCATAACGCGTCCGCAGCAGGTGCACAACCCGCAACAACGCGTGTTCCGCGCGAAATTGCAGCCGGGCGCTGCCGGAGGCGAACAGCACATCGCTGGAAAGAATAAATCGCCGGACTTCGGTCCGGGATCGCGCTGTGCGGTGATGCATGATCCGATGGTGCATGGCGTGGGCGTGGTAATGCCCTGACTGTGTGTTGCCAAACGTCGGCAACATGGCGTTATCCGTGGCGGGAGTGCTGCTGGCGGTTGCGGCAGGCGGTTGCTGGGCGGCTGCCGCCTGTTGGGCTGCGGCCGCCGCTATCTGCTGCTGCTGTTGCAACTGCTGGCGTGAGGTGGCCAGATTCGCCTTGACGTCCGCGAGCTGCTGCGCTAACTGTTGATTTTGTTTAATAAGCTGGGCATTCTGCGTTTGCAGCGTCTGATCTGTACATCCACCAAGACCCAAGCCCAGCAGCATGACCACCGTACCGGCCAACACGCTACGCGTTACATTCATTTTGTGTATCATAGTTCCATGATCTCCTGGTCAATTGTCCGCTCTGGTGCCATACGCCCAATAAAGCATGACAGAAGACATAATTGTACTTCAACCATGCCCATAGGCAAGCGAATCAAAAATGGCATCCTGCCCATACCGCGGCGGCTATATTCACGCTACAATTCTGTTCGATGAGCAAAAAAACCGACATATTGCTTACCCGTGAAGTGCGCCTGGCCATCACCGCTCTGGAAAGCGCCCCCGGTGAAGCCAATAATTTTGCGGCCAATCCCCCGCCAAATGGGGTTATCCCCGTGGTAACCTTAAATGTGCGGATGGCCGGCCGGGTGAATGCCGATACCGGCATGCTGGTAAATATCAAACATATTGACCAGATTGTCCGGCGCGTTGCAGCGCCGGCGATGGCGGATATGCTGCGTCCGGATATTCGTTCCATTGGTCCGGGGCTGCTGCTGACGGAACTCTTCCAGCGCTGTGGTGCGGCGCTGGTGCCTTACGAGATCAATGACCTGACGCTTCATGTCAGTCCCTGGATGTACTTTCAAGCCAATGGCGGAGAACTACCCATGATACGAATGGCCCAGAGATTTGAATTTTCGGCAGCTCACCGTCTGCATAATCCGGACTTTTCACCTGAAAAAAATCTGGAGCTTTTCGGCAAGTGCAACAATCCTAATGGTCATGGCCACAACTATGAACTGGAAGTGCTGGTCGGCGGGCAGCCTGATCCGCACTCCGGGCAAATTCTGCCGCTGGCCCAATTCCAGCGATTGATCAATGAACATATTATTGACGTATTTGATCATAAGCATCTCAATTTGGATTGTCCGGAATTCGCCGCTCTCAATCCCACCGTGGAAAACATCGCCCAGATCATTTTTTCCAAATTGCAGGGTGTTTTTCCCGCCCACGTCAAGCTCCTGGCCATCAAAGTCTGGGAAACGCCGAAAACCTGCTGCGAAGTCCGAGCATATTAGTCGCATTGCCTGCGGGACAACGTGTTCCTGATCCGGTGTTCCCTCCCACTGGCAATTCGAGAGGGAACCGCGATGCCGGTTGACTCGATGCGGCGAACGTTCCGCGTTGAACTCCGGAATCGGCAACCGGTGGTGTCACCGGTTCACGATGCAAGCGTCTGAATACAGAGAATCATCGGTGCCGTACCACCGGTGGGGCATCCGGCAGGGGAATGTTATTGAGCGTAAACGGAACGCGATATTCATGCCAGCCGGTGAGCACCGTAATATTGAGTTTCGCGGAAGCTCCGGGTTCGGTGCGTAATGGAATCATGAGTTTATCAACGCCCTTCGGAAGTTGGGCGATAATGTAACCTCCGCTGATCCTTTTATGATTTTGCACCACGGACACTGATTGAAAGACACCCGCCGGGGCGATTGTTTCCAGAATCAGAAATCGGGAATGACGCGACCGGGTGATACCCATAATTCTCATGCGAACCGCCGCCGCATGCAGGATCGCGTTGGAAACAGGTTTTTGTATCAGGCTCATCGGATTGTTCAAGCTGACGGTCCGGATGGTTCCCCCCGCCGCGACATCCAGCGACCCGATCAATTCACGAATTGTGGCCGCTTGCGGTGCCGGAACGCCGAACCGCAAAATAACGGGAAAACCAACGGCTCCGGCCTGCTGCATATGTTGATACAGTTTGCCGCGCACGGGAACAATCTGTTGGAAACGTGGCGATATGGGCGTTAACGTATGGCCCGTGTTAAGTACTTCCGTGATGATTCGCACATGGTGATAAAAATTAGGGTGCCGCAGCAGTTTGCTGCTTATATTCAGGCATAAGGTCAGGCCGGTTGTTTTGACAAGACTGCGAAGATAAGGCGATTTGTCCGCGGCAAAAAGCAAACTGCGTGTCTCACTGACATAGGCAACCGTCGTTTTTACAGTCGCCCCGGATGAAGCACCCTGTGCATGCACATATGAACTCGCGGCCAAAAGCGGCAGAAATACGATCGCGGAAAAATGTTTCAACGGTGTCATGAATTGCATGCGTGCATACTCCGTGCGAAAAGCAGTCACATATTATACCATGCTGTAAACATCTCCGGCACATTTTCCCTTTCCCGAGTTAGCGTGTGCCGTCTGCCGGGCGCGAAGGGTGCCATTTTACAATTTTTCTCCGGCACAATATGCTATGTCAACTTGTCAGGAGAAACCGGTGATGAACAAAGTCAGTTGTATTATTTCAGTCAGTGTTATGGCGATCTGTGCGCTCTTCACAGGCGCAGTGGCTCTTGCCCAGGATGCGGGGCGTGCCACCACGCCGCCTTTAACGGATTTTGTTTCCTTTGCCGGAATGAACCACAAGGGCCATCAATTGGCGTTCAGTGATGCCTCTCCGCTGCTGAAACTCACCGACGGACGTCAGATGGAAGCGGCCTCCACCTTTTCGCATGATCGGCGAAATATTGCCGCGTTCCATGCCGCGTTTACATATCAGGCTGCAAAACTTGCCAACGGCGGTGGCGATGGTGTGGCGCTGGTATTCCAAAATGATCCGCGTGGGATACGCGCCGTTGGTGCCACGGGTGACGCTTTGGGTTATCGCGGAATCATCCGCAGCGCCGCATTTGAAATCAATTTGTATAACGGCACGCGGCCGCGAACGGAAAGTGAAGGATTGTCACAGGGCATTACCACGGGAATGCTTCCGCCGGGCGATCATCAGGGAATTAACTTTCGCGCTGCCGGTGCTACGGGCAGATATGACAGCACCGGAGAAGTCAATCTGCGTTCGGGCCATCCGATTCGCATCCAACTGCGTTATAACGGCTTGACGCTCAAGGCCAGATTGCACGATGAAATCACCGGCCAAACTTTTACCTGGAGCAAACAACTCGATATTCCTCTGGCAGTTGATGGAAATACCGCCTATGTCGGTTTTACCGGTGCCAGCGGCGATGCCACCGCCGTGCAGACCATCAGCGATTTTTCCTTCCAATCTTATATGCCCACACCGGCTTTATCTCACCAGTTGCCGGCCAATATGGTCAATGCCTTTATCGGCACCGGGGCGGGTCCGGGCGGCAGTATCAATTTATTCCCCGGCCCCTCCATGCCGTTTGGCATGGTGCAGCTAAGCCCGGATACGGAAGCATCCGGATATGGCTATCACTATTATCAGCCGGATATTCAAGGTTTCAGCATGACACATATGAGTGGTCCCGGATGCAACAATGAAGGGGATGTGTTTTTCACGGCCACCACCGGTGCTGTGCATACGCAGATAAAAAATTTCCAATCGACCTATTCACATGCCATGGAATCCGCCCAGCCCGGCTACTATCAGGTTAAGCTGTTGCGCTGGGGCATCCATGCCCAGTTGACGGCGACCAATCGCTGCGGAGTCGCGAAGTTCACGTTCCCTGCCGGCAAGCAGGCCAACATTCTTATTCCCATCAGTCACACCCTCAACTATACCGTCGCTTCTCATGTGCGGATTGTCAATAATCATGAGATCGCCGGATATGTCGCGGATCACTGTTTTTGTGGTAATAATCAGAGCTACAAAGTTCATTTTGTCATGACTTTCAGCAAGCCATTTGCCGTCAGTGGCACCTGGAGCGGGGAAAAGGGTGTCGGGAAATTGCATGTTGATTCGGACCATGTCCGGCAGACGGGGCACAACCAGTGGGTGGGTGCCTATGCCAGTTGGCCCGCGTTATCCAGAGCACAGAGTATTACCGTGCGGGTGGGTATTTCATACGTTGATTTGGCCGGTGCAAAAAATAACCTGCGGCAGGAAGTGGCGGACAAGAGTTTTACTGCCATTCGTCGAGCCGCATTGAATACATGGAATCACGCGCTAAGTGTTATCCATGTTTCCGGCGGTTTGCCGTCGCAACGGGAAGTTTTCTATACCGCCTTGTACCACAGCATGTTAATGCCCAGTATTTTCAGTGATGCCGACGGCCGGTATCTGGGTTTTGATAATAAGATACATCATGTTGCCACCGGACATTATATCTACTGCAACTATTCCGGCTGGGATATTTACCGCAGCGAAATGCCTCTGTTGGCGCTGATCGCCCCCAAGCGCATGGAAGATATGTGCCAATCCATTGTATTAATGTACCAGCAGGGCGGCTGGATTGACCGCTGGCCGCAGATTAACCATTACACCAATATTATGTGTGGCAGTCCGCTGACAACAGTTATGTGCATGGCCTACATCGATGGCCTGCATGATTTTAATATTCAGGCCGGCTGGCAGGGCATGATCAAAGATGCCACGCAAGCTCCGCCGCCGGGGCGTCCCTATCAGGGCGAACGCAATATTCAGTGGATCAATAAGCTTCACTTTGATCCGGACAATTATGAGGCTTACGGATCCGTATCGCAGATTCAGGAAGATTGCGTAGCCTACGCTTCCCTCTATTACCTGGCGAAAGAACTGGGCAAAACCCGTGCTGCGGAATTGTTCCATCAGCGGGCTTTGTATTTCCAGAACGTTTTTGACCATCAGGATCGTGACTTCCGGCCCCGCTTATCCAATGGCCAATGGCGCAAAGCCTTCAAACGCACACAATCACGCGGCTTTGTTGAAGGCTCCGGCTGGCAGTACCAATGGCTCGCTCCGTGCGATATGCACTGGTTGGTGCATGCGGTGGGCATCGCCCGTTTCAACCGTCGATTGGAGCGTTTCTTCAGCTATAAAACACCGGGCTGGAAGGCGCAGTACTACAATCCGTACAATGAAACCGATCTGGAGGCCCCGTTTGAATTCAACTTCTCCGGTAAGCCGTGGCGAACGCAATATGCGGTTCGCCGGGTGCTGAGAGAAAATTATACCCTCTCCTCCAATGGAATCCCCGGCAATGATGATTGTGGGGAAATGTCCTCCTGGGCGGTCATGAGCATGATGGGGATATATACCATCGACCCCGCCAGCGGGGCTTATGAACTATGCAGCCCGGCATTCCCCAGGATCAGCATCCGCCTCCATGCCCCATACACCGGTGGGCGCTTTGTGATTACCACCACCGCCAAACCGGCCTTCACGCCTTATATTCAAAGCGTCAAGCTCAATGGCAATGCGCAGAATGCCGATTGGATCAATGTAAAAGCTCTGACCGCCGGTGGAAGATTGGCCTTTACGCTCGGCAAATCTCCGAACCGGAACTGGGGCGGAAAACCCGACGAAGCCCCGCCGTCCTTAGGCCGCTCTTCGCAAAAATAGAGCTGCTGTGAGTTGTACGGTGCAGGCGTAACAACTCATGCGGCCGGATGTGGTCAGCCATAATGATTATGCAATATCGTACAGGTTCCTGTGGGTGAACTTGCTCGGCTCTTATCCGGCCCAGTTCATCTGAGGTCCCAAAGACTCAACAATATGATAGATGGCGGCCGCCACGCCACCGCGCAGGGTATCGCCTTCCACACGAATGATCTGACAACGCTGCGCCATCGGCTGGAGAGTCTTGGCGATGATTCTGGAATTTAAATAGGCAAAGGCGTCGGGTGTCATTTCAAACATTCTGGAACACAGCGCTACAATTTCCGGATCAAAAATATTAATCGCCGCTGCGACGCCCGTGGCCAGGAAATCAAGTGTGGTCAGAAGCGGTGCGGTTACGTCCAGCTTGTTTTGGTGCACCGCATCACGAATATCCTGTATGTTCAAACTCTTTCCCGCCGTCCGATTAACCAGTCGGGTAAACGCCGGATCGGTAGAGACTGTTTCCAGACAGCCACGATTACCGCATCCACAGAGTTCGCCATCAGCCTGAACGGTTATATGCCCGAGTTCTCCGGCCAAACCATGCGATCCAACCAGCAGATCACCATTGACCACGGCCGACATGCCGAAACCTTCGTAGGTCCCGATCATGACGAAGTTTCTCACTCCACGCGCCTCTCCGTAGATACGCTCCGCCAGACAAGTGGCTATCGTTTCATGCACAATACGCGTTTCAACGCCCAGGGCGCTTTGAATATCAAGTCCCGGCTTTCGCCGATCCAGAATATGAAGGTTCGGCGCCAGAAGGCATTGTTGTGCGGCGGTATCCACATTTCCCGGCACACTGATCCCGATTCGCAGGGTTCTGGCCCGCTCGGTCATAAATGTGCGTGCCGCGGCCACGGTCTTATCGATCAGTTCGCGGTATGTGCCGGGAGTGGGAAAAGAGAGGATCGCCGAGGTCTTGTAAAGCCCGTCTATTCCCGCACTGACAACGCGACAGCGGTGCGGTTCAAAGGCAATTCCGATGACCTGCGATTTCAAGGTGGCGGTTCGGTACATCCGGCTGGGGCGGCCTTTTCCATCGGGCGGAAGAATTCCATGTTCTTCAATAAGCCCCAGTTTGATCAGTCGTGCAACCGTCTTGGATGCAGTGGGCATACTGGCACCGGTAAGCCGGGCCAGTTCCGCGCGTGACACCGAACCGAGGTTTTGCACAATCTCAAAAACACTCCGCTGGTTGACCTGCTTGACCAGCCGGGGCCGACCCGTACGCAGGTGCTCGGGAGTGGGTCGCGAAGGTTGGTTGGCTTTGCTTGCGTTGCCTGTTTTACGCTTCATATATCCCATATTGGTTATTCAATCGGTCAACTAACAGTGGGAGCAATCATATTGCAAGGATATGGAAGTTGCCAATCCAAAACACTTTCACGCCAGGGGACCGGATCTGCCAAACATCGCAAGGTCGTGTGGAGGCAGCTCGTGCAGTAATGGTTCGGATAGCGTTCTCGCAAGGGCATTACGATTGTAGGCCGGACGCAATGGTCTGTAGAAGTCCTCGACATCAAATGACGCGCAACCCCGCAATTTAAAGAGCTTTATGTACCATTCTCCAGCATATTCTTTATAATCGCGCTTCACATACGCGTTGGTCAAAGCTCCTTAGCCCGGTGGAACCGATACCCTTTCGACCACGCCTGCGAGACCCCTTTTAAAGGCCGATGGCTATTCCGGCCAATGGCAAAGCTGTTCCCGCAGGGGGTCGGTTTATACGATTTTGATGTCCTTATCCAATATTCCAATGCATTTTTTTGGGGGACACCTTGACTTTTCGTCAATTCTAGATTAAATAAATGTAAGTTTGTTTTTTATATATCGGAACGCTTCTCTTATTCGTTCCGTATCGCAGATTTTGGTGTACAAGTGCGGTTCCCGGCTTCTGATTCGGGATTATGGAAATAAAATAATCCATGCCGCGCTTGACAAGCGGTTGATATGGGTATATAATAAACAAACATTATAAAATAAGGGGTGATCTTGCGATCCCCTGTTTAATTAGGGTGAGGGGGCGGCGATGGCGAGGTATCTTGAGCGCTGCCCAAGCGTTGCCTGCGGATTTGAAGTTCCGCAGGGCGAAGTTCCACGCGGACTGGCAGGAGCATATGGTATTCCTGCCGTCGTCCTGTCGCGGTGCTCAAGGTGCTTCGTACCGGTTCCCCGCTGTCGAAAACGGGAGAAATGAGGTGGTGCAGCGGAGATCTTCTCCGGACAAGGTGGCCTTTTTTTCCACGGCGCGAAGGTGCCGAGTTTTTCCATAGACGCCTCAGTGCCACTGTTCGCCGAGCGGGATGGTGGTGCCATGGAGTGGGTTTGCGGGAAGATGGGGCTTTCACTGTCGCAGCTGAATTAAGGCCAGATTCGTTAAATCCGCAGCCATTTCTGCGGCAATCATCGGTCCTCCACGAATGGCGGCTCGATACAGCAGCACCACGGCATGTCATCGTCCACGCGGGCGGGTGTGGTGGTGCAAAGCAAGTTGCTTTGTTTATAGGAGAAAAATACATGTTTAGTCAAGCATGTCCCAACGGTGGAATTGTTAGCGGTGCGGCTCAACAGGTTCGCAGGAAAAAGATCGGCGTTTCCAATATCCTGGCCTTATCCGCAGTGGTTGCGATGGCCGCCGCCGGTACCAGCCGAATGGCACACGCGGCGATGATGGCGTCGGATAATGCTGGGAACTCCCCCTATATTGCCAGCGTGACAACCACCGTCAACCCTCAAGGATGGCTCACAGGAATGAATGGTGGCAGCGGGTTCGGCCCATGGACCCTCGCGGACAGCTCGACTGGAGGTGATTTCATACAGGGGGTGGCCAGTACAGATACCTACAACGGTATTCTCCCGTGGTTTGACATCTGGGATACCTCCACTGCACCCAATGCAAATCAAACCTCCGCCACCCGTCCCTTCACCGGCGGGGCGCTGGCGGTTGGCCAGAGCTTCTCCTTTGATTTCGTGCTTAATGCTGGTGCAACCGGCTGCCAGTTGGGATTTTACCTCGGCGACTCCGGTAATAATCCGCTGTTTAAATTCTATCAAACGGGAAATTCCCCTATTAACGGCATTGTCGTAGATGGTAGTGGACAGACATCGGGCATTGGTGTGCCTTACAACTACCACTCCTTCGATCATATGGTCTTTACATTGACCAGTCCCACCACCTACAATTTTGACGTCAACGGGTCCCTGGCCTATTCCGGCTCAATTTCAAACGCGACTGGCGGAATTACCCAGGCAACATTTTTCAACAATGGCGGGGGCGGGTTTAGTGATGTGCTATTTACGAACCTTGCTGTTTCAGCAGTTCCCGCTCCTTCCACCCTCCTGATTTTCGCGGGTGGTATTGGACTGGCGGCCATGGCCTTGCGTCGCCGCGTGGACGCCAAGGTGTAAGGCTCTCTCCCCACGTTGCATTGATCCCAAGTGGCGGGCGCGATCAACCGCGCCCGTCACTTGTCGCAGGGGAAAGCTCCAAGCTCGGTTCCGCTGGCCATAGGTCATGGGCGCTTCCCGGCAATTACTCCGGGCACCGAAGCCGGAGTAGCAAATTCAGCAACAAGATGCTTGTCAATCCTATGCTCTCCGACGCGGGTTGGGGCAAGGACTCATTGGCGTGGATTCATTGTTCCGAAAAGGCAGTTGTGTTGCCCAGGACAGCCCGAATTGAGTTTTCTTCTGGTCTCTTGAGTTGTTCGCTTCGCGATGGCGTTATGATATCACACCAAGTGGTGGGGGCTGGGTGTAGCAAAGTATCTTGGTACGTTGCGTCGATAGAGTCCCCGAGTTGCCGGGTTTACCCCGATGTGGTGCCGGAATCCTGGAAAAACGGTTGTTGTTTGACCTCGCCCGGGAAAATTGCCATGCCCGCTGTGGACCTTGCACTGGTCGCCGTAATTCACGCCGCCTTCTAAAGGCATCAGCCTCACATGGCGACCATTCAGTGTACAGCAACCGTTCGCGGGTGCAGCGAGGAGATCTGAAAGTGATGGCCGTCCCGCAGCGTTCGGCATTCGAGGCTCGAAGTGAATGAAGTAATCCGGGCTGACCGACCGCAGTATCCATGACCGGTTATTCCGAGGCGAGCGCTGCGCGAAATGTGATCGTTGGAAAGGCGATCGTCGTGCAGGTGAGGGAGCCTTTCTTGAAAGTCCCTGCGGAGGCTTTCAAAAATCACGCATGTTGCTTGGATAGCGTTCAGGACACCGCCACTTTTTCATCCGCTTGACCTTGTTCGAAGAGCCGCAAGGGCATTAAACGCGGTGCCGTATGCTCGCCGGCAGCATTCTTTTCGGCGGCCGGAAAACGCGTCCGATAAACCATTGTCGAAAATGGACGCGATTGCTCGCATGTCGCTGCGGTGCTGCAAAAGCCGCCCTCGGCGCAAAGCGTGCCTGATCGAATATTTTCCCTAATGTGCGGCACGACATTGGAGCGTCGCTTAGAGAGTCCGGAAAGGGCCGAGGAAAAAAATAATATTCGACTTGACACGACTCCTCCAATGTTATATAATAAACATAGTTGCATTAGTAATTGATGATCTGGTCCGACCATTGGTCTGACAATGTGCCGGTATGGATCGACATCGAACAGGAGTTCTTGTGGTTCCCCATGCGGTGGGCTTAATGCTCAACTCGTGGCTGAAGCTAACGGTAGTGTGGATGTGTGGATTTTCTCGTCGGTTTGGTTGGTAAGATAATTCCAAGTTGGCTTTCATGCCAACAGCGGCGATATTTTTTTTGGGTTGATTGTAACACTGAGATATGGCTTGGAAATGGGTTGGTCATATCAGAATAAAAGCCAAGACTAATGCTGTAAGGAGAATTGAATGTTGACGTTATCGGATATTCGGTCGCCAAAAGGGAATCGCTTGAAGGGGTTCACCCTGGTGGAATTGCTGGTGGTCATTTCTATTATCGCGTTGCTCATTGCTTTACTGTTGCCGGCATTGGCGCAGGCCAAGGCCCGCGCTGAAGCGGTGGCCTGTGAATCCAATGAATCTCAAATGGGTCTTGCCATGCAGGAATATCTGCAGACATGGAAAGGGTTTTACCCGGGTAACGAAGTTGGCAGCGGGGTAGGAATCGCCAGTAATTTTTGCGTGTGGGTTCCACGGCTGATGACCATGATGGGCAGTGGGTCAGCCAAGCTTTTCTATTGTCCGGCTCGCCCCATTGATATGGAATATCAGGGCTACCTTTGGCCGACTGGCACGTTCCCACCGCAGGGCTATGCCAAGGGAACCATTGAATTGGGATTCGGTTATCAGAAAGGCCAGCAGGTTCTTTTTCTCGGCGGCCAGTGGCTTGCGCAGACGGACTCGCTGGGGCGGCAACTTGCTCTGCCCGCGTTTTCATACGGATACAATGACTGGGGTACTCTTGGTGCGTTTCCACAAACTGGACAGTCGCCTTATGGAGAAGGGTTGGGGGGCGATATCAGCGCTACGGGTGGGCAGTATTACCCGCAGGTTCCGCAGTCTGCTGTGCGGGACCCCGCACAGATGATTGCTGTTACCGATCGCATTGATGATGCTTCGCATGGGCTTCCAGGCTACCCCTATATATACAACTCGGATCCAACACGCAGCAATGAGGCCTTGCCAGACACCAGTATTCCCGGAGTGGTACAATGGGCGGAATGGCCCGGTTCCATCCACGAGGGTGATTCCAACGTATTGTTTGCTGATGGCCATGTGGCACCCTATTCCCAAAAGGACTTAACCCAGGTTAATCCCAATCAGGGCGGAGCTCGCATGAACATGATGTGGAACAATGATCATGCCGTTCACGCTCCAAACACCGGGTTTTATTGATTCTGAACGGCGGTGACTTCCGTTTGATGACTAGAAAGGCAACGGGTGGAATTTCAGTAAGGTCGTATGTCGGCTTTCCCACCCGAGTATCAAGGGTTCCTGTTTTAGGGAGGTTTTTATTATGAATTGCAACAATTCTTCAACACGGCGGCTGGCGCTTTTGTCAGCCGGGGTATCGCTCTTCGGAGCGGTGGCGGCGTTTGGTGCGGGTCCGGGTGGATCGATCACGATTTCCAGCTCCCCAGCGCTTCAACTGGGGGCCAGCGGTCTGACCCAGGGGTTAGTTGGAACTGTCTGGCATACGGGTTCCGGAACATACGCTATGCCGCCAGGAGCCAATGGCAAAGGTACTTACGGAAATCTTCCCGATGTAAGCGACGTGGAAACCTTTATTAACAGCGGTTCATATAACAGCCCAACTACTGGAGGAATTTATACATTACCAGCTCCAGCGGAAACCTTCCTGAATACCGCCGATACGTTTAACTATAATGGAGGGGGCGTACCTGCCTCCGGATTTCTCGGCAAGGATAGTGCGGGGGCCGCATTATATGATGGCAATCCGTGGAATAATTCTATTGTAGATCAAATGGGCTACATCAAAATTGCATCCGCGGGCACATATACGTTTACCCTCACACAGGCCGATGACGCAAGTGCCGTTTACATCGGCGGCACAGGCATTACGCCCACCGGAAATGCCGGAACCGGTACTCAAGTTGTTGCCTTGGGTTACGACAGCAATTATCCAAATGGTGATCCTGTCGGTTCTAACAACCCTCCCGTATATCCAGCTTCTGATGGAACCGCGGCTGTAACCTTCAGCAGTGCCGGCTATTACCCGATTGAAATTATGAACTATCAGCAGGGTGGCGGGGCAAATCTGAGTTTTTCCGTTACAGCACCGACCGGTGGAACAACGCCCACGTTTTGGACAACATCTTCCCTGGCATCTGGCGTAACGCCTGCGCCCACCGCAACCGCATCTCCGGTCGCACCTCCGTCCCCAACGGATGAATGGAACTTTGCCAAATCAGCGATCAGCGGCAGCACGGTTTCGGATATCGGCACCGCAGGTTCGGCCAGCACCGCTGGAACAATCGTTGGCACCGGTAACACCATCAGCGGTGGCGCCTTGGTGGCAACCAACAGCAACTCCGGCAATGGCATGTCCGTACCCGACGCGACATTCGCCAACTACACCGGTAGTTTCACCGTCTCGGTGACGCTTAATCGTTCCACGAGCGATCCGGCTCAATGGAGTAGTTTCCTGTCATTTGGTACTCAGAGTAATGGACTTCTGATGCAACCCCAACGTCAAGATGGCACCAATTGGTCATCTGCCGTCATTCCGGGCGCCGAACTTATCGCGAATAATCAGCAACCTACGCCCGCCGGTAAACTTACGCAGGAGGTCCTTGTCTATGACGCCACTACCAATACCGTCTCGCTTTATATCAATGGAGCTCTGCAAATGACCGCTAATGATACATTGCCGACGGGAAGTCTTGCGGCAATTGCTGATCCAAGCGGCGGCGTTACGAATGGCCTCGGAGGTTTGGATCCCTATAACAATTCGACGATGTTGGGCAGTTACTATGACCTTTCCACATGGAACGCGGCTTTAACGCCCGGTCAGGTTAGTGGGTTATATACATCAGCGGTCCCGGAACCCACCGCATTGGCCTTATTAGCCTTGGGTGCCATGGGCATGATGCTGGTAAGCCGTCGCCGTAAGGCCCGTTGTTAATAATGGATGTTTTTCGTCGTAAAGGGCAATAACCTGTGCCCTGCGGCAAAACGCTCCTGAATGCACCTCCTCCGGGAGTTTTTACTCCTTGTGCTCCCGGAGGAGGTTTTTTTGCCTGATACGAGTGGTTCTGACTGTATGAAAATTATTTTATAAGAAGCTTATACCCAAAGTGATTCTGATGAATGGTGGCACACATTTCAAGCTTATGTGCGGCTCCTTATGTATGAATCTTTAGCCTACACGCGAAACGGCTTTTGTGAACCGTTCTGATTCTCAATAAGAAAAACAATTTTTGGAGTTCTATCCATGCAGGATCGGCGTAATTTTCTCAAAATTTCGGCGGCGGCGGCGCTTTCCACCGCAGTTACCGGTAAAACACAGGCCCGTAACGCCACCGTC
>JAJZJL010000084.1 GCA_021810145.1 Planctomycetota bacterium
ATAAGGATTGTCACCGGCGTTTTGCTGTGCGGCTTAATCGAGGAGATCGCGGCCATCACGGTGGTAAATTGACCGTGCGATTTATCCGGCGAAACAACAATGGTTTTCGCGGCAGCAACGGCTGGCAGCACTTCCAAGAAAAGCGCGCATGCCAACAAGAGCGCAAGCAGCCGGGATCGACCTGAGTTAACAGCCATCACATTCATCAAATAAACCTTGTCTATTTACTGACACACTTCAACTGATGGCCAACGCACGAGGCCCGACAGTCAGTTTACCTTTGAGCCCGCGGCGGTTGGCGGCGACAATCCAAAGCGGAACAGAAAGCCAGGATGGCTGCGGTTTTGCCAGCAGGCCAGCCTGCTTCCCGCCTTTTTTTCGCCACCGGCACAAGGCCGGCCGTGCGAGTTCTTACCACTGCGGAGAACCTCCCTTGGAGAATTCCAATCGCGGCACCATGACGGTGTCGTACGGCGGTGAGTTGGGGCTTGTACCAGCCAATTGGTAAGGGCCGTCGTGGCTTCCACCGTATCCCGTGAGTTCATTGGCTTGAAAACTCAGGCCGTCTTTGCCAAGATCCGCCGCGCTGTCGTAGCAGAAAATATTGTCATTGTTCTGGCCCACGTAAGGATTGACTTCCCAGGAAACGTGGCCGTCACCAAAGCCGACATTCTGGCCATCGCCATTATGGTTTCCGGTGTTGTAAATGTAGTTTCCATAGGTGTTGGCATTGGGGAGAATATTTGTGACGCGCTGAATATTGGTTCCGGAACCATTGCCTCCTTCAGGGACTGGCGCGATATCGCACGCCACGGGCACATCTGAGCCCGACCGAGTGGACCACCAGGCCCCCGGTTGGCCGTCCGCCTGCCATGGATAAGCAATTGAGTAGCTTTCCCCCTGGCCGTTTTTGCTGACGTTTGACTGCGTTGTGCTCATGAAGCCAAAATCGACAAACATCGTGAAACTATTTGTCCCATATTCCAGAGACGGCCCAACAGCGTACGGATCCGAGGGACAGATAAAGCTCTTCGTTGTCATCTGCCCATTGAGCACCAGCAGCCACATGCACTGCAACGGATCAGCCACCGCACTTGACCCTGCCGGGTTCCCGATCGCCGCGCTGGTGTAGTACATTTGCATAGTGGAGGGACCGCTGTTGCTCGGGTTGGTCAAGCCAACGCCTGCGACCCCGGTCGGTGAGTTGTAAAAGGTCCCCCCGGTATTGCCCGGCGTGCAGGGAAATGTACTTTTGTTGCTCTGGGCGTAAATCACCATCGACTGCACCAGGCTGCGCACATTGGCCGAGCAGACCGCCCGGTTAGCCAGTTCCTTGGCTCGGGCCAGCGCGGGTAAAAGTATCGCGATCAGCAGCGCGATAATAGAAATGACCACCAGCAATTCAATAAGGGTAAAACCCTTGCCGAATCGCCGCCTTACCTGATGATGGGAATCTTGGGATAGCATGGACACATCCTCCAAAAAAAAAGAAGCCCGATTCCTAAAGAAGGCACAATGAACTTCTGGAAACAGCCAAACTGTTTCCCATTCAACAAATTCTTCTTCGCACCTGATCGAATTCAGATTCCTTCGGGAATCTGAACTGCCGCCCAACCGGCTGATATGGTTCGCCGCATCGAACGTGCTGGCACGGGTGACACCCGAATGCACAGCGGGCACATACACTCGACGGTTGCAAGTATAGAACCACCAAAACAGAATGTCAAGCAATTTATAGAAAATTTTTATTGCACACAACAACACAATATAATATTTTGTGCGCACAACGTGTGTTTTGCCATACCGCGATAAATAATCTGCGAGACCCAACGGCTGCGTTTTCTATAAACAGGCCAATAATAGGCTTGTTTTGCCAATTATTATCCGTATGCAACGACGCCAACAACCGCACAGCAATGCCCATGGAAAAATATTGTGATCCACATACCGCCCATTTCATTCCGAAATGGCGCATAAAATATCGAACGCTTCGCTTGCAATAACTGCACATTTATCATAGCATGCATAAATGATCAGCGCACAGGTGCGCACTAATTTGAGACCTGCCATGCAGGACGAATCAGAAGGAGGCAATTGCCATGATCAGCAACACACTGACGAAAGAATCCAATGCCGCTGCCAGAGCGCAAACAGGTATTCCCGCAGATCAACTGAAATCTGTTGTAGCCGATGTTGTGTCGCATCAGAAAATTTATGATCTGCATACGCATCTCTATACGCCGCGTTTTGGCACGCCTGTGGCCAACCGCACCGGCAAGGTGGATCCCAGCGGTCTGATGCTCTGGGGCGTGGAAGAATTGGTCACCTATCACTATCTTGTCGCGGAAGTATACCGTGTGGTGCCCGCCTCTGAATTGCCGTATGAAGAATTCTGGAAATGGCCGAAATCCCGTCAGGCCGATCATATATGGAAACATTTATTCGTGGAAAATACGCCGATCAGCGAAGCGTGCCGCGGTGTACTGACCACGCTAAGCAAGCTCGGCCTGGACCCCAATGAAAAGCATCTGGATGCCTACCGCGGCTTTTTTGCCAAACAGGATCCCAGCGAATACATTGACAAAGTCATGCAGCTAAGCAACGTTCACACCATCACGATGACCAATCCGGTCTTTGATGATAATGAACGGGATCGCTGGCTGGCGGATCCAAATGTCGGTGCCGATCCCCGATTTAAAGCGGTGTTGCGCATTGACCCGCTGCTGCGCAACTTTCCGCAGGCTGCGGCCAAGCTTTCTGATTGGGGTTATAAAGTTCAAAGCGATCCGTCCGCGCAAACTATCGATGAAGTCAAACGATTCCTGAACCAGTGGCTGGATCGGCAACAGGCCATCTATATGGCCGTCAGCCTGCCGCCGGATTTCCGTTATCCCGCCAATCAGACCGACACGCTGGCTCTGGCCGGCCAAACCATACTGGAAAAAGCGATTCTACCCGTGTGTGCGGAACGCAAATTGCCCTTTGCCATGATGATTGGATCAAGCCTTCGCACGCAGCCGGCATTGCGTGACGCCGGCGATACCTCCGGTCTTTCCGATGTGACCAGCGTCGCGCGGCTGTGCCGGGATTTCCCCGGCAACAAATTTCTGGTCACCATGCTTTCGCGGGAAAATCAGCATGAATTGTGTGTCACGGCCCGCAAGTTCGGCAATCTGATGCCCTTCGGCTGCTGGTGGTTTCTCAATAATCCCAGCCTGATAACCGAAATCACGCACATGCGCTTTGAACTTCTGGGAACCAGCTTTATTCCGCAACATTCCGACGCTCGAATTCTGGATCAACTGGTGTACAAATGGGATCACAGCCGCAATGTCATTATCCAGGTGCTCACGGAGATGTACCTGCGGATTACGCAAACAGGCCGCCGGATTACGCGGGAAAACATTCAACATGATGTGGAAAAACTCTTAAACGGGAACTTTAAAGCCTTTCTGGAACAGTGATATTCGGGAAATGAGGCCACGCACCGATTACCATGGGCCATGTTGTTACCGTTGATCCATCATCGAATGGCGGAATGTAAAACCCGCGGATACAACGGGTCGTGGTGTAAAATACCCTCAGTGGGGTTCCGGAAACGCCGCAGAAAATGGAATGGAATCATTGATTCAAAGATTTGTCATATTCTGGTTGTCGATCGGGGCATATTCTAAAATCTGTGGCCCAATGGACGAGCAGGTGAGAAATGCAACATATAAGGATATGATTTTCCCCCGGTGTTGAAATGTTTTTGCAAAAGGACCAACCGACGATGGAATTAGCTAAATTCAGTATGGGTATTGGAGATCGCTTTGGCCGACAGGGAAAAGCGCAATTGCAGGCCTTTATTCTGGCCGGGCAAAAAGGCGCGGAGATTGTTCCCGTGTGGAACAAATCAAACCGTGAACATCTGATTGTCCACAGTGAACCCGGCGAAGTGCGGATTGAAGCCGATGCGGCGGTAAAGGCACTGGGCTGGAAACATTCTTATCACGTTGATGCGGATCATATCGGATTGAAAACCGTGGATCGGTTCGTCGCCCCCAGTGATTTTTTTACCATTGATGTCGCGGACTTTATCGGTAAGCCCGCCGAGGAGGCGGCCATTTCCGGGCTGCTTACCGACCTGCGCCGGCTCTGCGGTTCACCGGCCATTGCGCATCTGTCGTCGCCGATAAACATTGATGAAGCCGCCATTACCCGCGTGGGCGGGAAATACCTCGCCGCGGTGCAGGAAGCCGGGCGGGTTTTTCAGCATATTGCGAAAGCCAAGGGGGCGGACCGCTGTATTATTGAAGTTTCCATGGATGAAACAGACAGCCCGCAAACACCTGATGAACTGCTGCTGATTCTGGCCGCCATTGCCCGCGAAGGAATTCCCATTCAGACCATCGCCCCGAAATTCACGGGCCGCTTCAACAAAGGTGTGGATTACGTGGGCAATGTGGAGCAATTTGAAAAGGAATTCAATGACGACCTCGCGGTAATTGCCTATTGTGTGAAAGAATTCGGCCTGCCGAAAAATTTGAAATTAAGTGTTCACTCCGGCAGCGATAAATTCTCCATTTATCAGCCGATTCGCCGAGCCATTCAGAAGCACAATGCCGGCCTGCACATTAAGACCGCCGGGACAACCTGGCTGGAGGAAATCAGCGCGGTGGCCGAAGCCGATGAAGCGGGACTGCAACTGGTGCGGGAAATGTATGTCGAGGCGCTGAAGCGCTTTGATGAACTCTGCGGTCCTTACGCCTCCGTCATCGACATCAAACGTGAGCGACTTCCGAGTGTTGAAACGATGAACCATTGCACCGGCGCGGATATCGCGGCCGCCATACGTCATGAACCGCATTCGCCAAAATTCAACAGCGACCTGCGGCAACTGCTGCATGTTGGTTATAAACTCGCATCGGAACGCAAAGATCGCTTCAACTCATTGCTGGATCGACATGCGGCATTTGTCGGCAAACATGTCACGTACAACCTGTACAATCGGCATATTGAAAAACTGTTCTGCTGAACACATGGCCGATCAATAATTGAAATCGTCACTGGAGGCTTATGAAAATCCTATTGACAACAACGAGTTTTCAAGACACGCCCGGCAAGCACCATGATCTGCTTAACGGGGCCGGCTTCGAGGTTGTTCGCGCCCGCGGGCCGCTATCCGAAGCGCAAATGCTTGATATTCTCGCCAAACAGGGGCCATTTGACGGCCTGCTCAATGGTGATGATCAGCTCAATGCCAAAGTCATTGATGCCTTCCTGCCACACATGAAGGTGATTGCAAAGTACGGCATCGGACTGGATTCCATTGATGTTCAACATGCCACCATGCGCCGCGTGCCGGTGCTGTTTACCCCCGGCGTAAATGAAACCGCCGTGGCGGAACATGCCATCGGCCTGATGATCGCGGTGGCCAAACATTTCTGGTTTCATGCCAGCAGCGTCAAAAAGGGCAAATGGAGCCGGCAGACCGGCAGAGAACTCTGGAGCAAGACGCTGGGCATTGTCGGTTCCGGCCGCATCGCGCGGGAAGTGGTCAAGCGATGCAGCGCGTTTGATATGAAAATACTGGCCTACGGCAACTACTGGGAACCCGATTTTCTGCAGAAATACAATGTGACCCGCGTGACGGAATTACCGGCACTTTTTGCGCAGGCGGATGTTATTTCTCTGCACACGAACCTGAATGAGAAAACCCGCGGGATGATCAACAAGCACTCTCTGGCGGGAATGAAGGACGGCGTGATGATCGTTAATACAGCCCGTGGAGCCTTGGTTGTGGAACAGGATATTGTTGACGCCTGCAAATCGGGAAAAATCCATGGCTACGGGTCGGATGTGCTGGAATATGAACCGGTGCGGACGCCGCATGTTTTTGAAACCGTGGATAATATTATTATTACCCCGCATGTCGGCAGCCGAACGTACGAAAGTGTGCAGCGGCAGGGTCTGCGGGCGGCGGCCAATCTGGTGAATTTTCTCAATGGGAACCCGGATTATATTCAGGCCAACACATTTTGACTTTTTATTGACAAGCCTGAAGAAAGTGAAGATAACGAGGTCATTATGAACACTACCACACCGGCTGAATTTGTCATGCCCACAACCATGCACAACCGCATTGTGCAGGCCGCCTATCAGAAGCGCGGCTTTACGCCCGAAGAATCCGCCGCCGCGGCGCGTTTCAGTGATCTGACCGCACTGCATGGCATTAAAACCCACAATGCCATCAAAGCCCTGCACCTGGATGAGCTTTTTGGCTCCAGGGCCGGCGGCTGTGTGCCGGGCGCAAAAATTGACGTGCTTCCATCCCGATATAAGGCTGTTGCGCGCTGGAATGCCAATCGCAAACTCGGTCAGGCCACCGCTTTCGCCGCCATGGAACACTGCATGAAACTGGCCGATGAATTCGGCGTGGGCGTGGTGAGTGTTGATAATGCTTTTCATTACCTCTGGGGCGGTGGTTACGTTATTGATGCCGCCAGGAAAGGCTATATTGCCTATACCGCCTGTACCGCGGCATTAGCCGAGGTGGTACCCTTTGGCGGTAAATTCCCGACGCTTGGCACCAACCCTCATTCATGGGGATTTCCCACCACGGAAGCCATTGGCTTTCCGATCTGCGTGGACTGGGCCACAAGTGTGGTGGCCATGGGCCGGGTGCAGCAATTTTCGCGTGAAGGCAGGCAACTTGGCGCGGGCTGGGCGGTGGATAAAGATGGCAACCCCACGCAGGACCCCAACAAAGCCGCGGCGCTGTTTCCTTTCGGCGAACATAAGGGATACGGACTGTCGCTAATTGATGAATTACTGGCGGCATATATCGGCGGTTCATTGCCGACGTTGCGCAGCCGCTGGAGCGTCGGCCCCAAGGATGAAAAACGCACGCCATGCTTTTTCTTCCAGTGCGTTCGCGCTGACGCGATCAGCGGCGACGCGTTTGCATACCACCGCTCGCAACAGGAAAATGTGAAGGCGGTTCTGGCGGACATCCGCGGGCACGGCAATGAAAACACCCTGCTGCCGGGAGAACCCGAGGCACGAGCGGCTCAGCGTTCGGAAAAACTGGGTGGCCTGATTTTCACCGCCGCCGAAATTGACGCACTGGAACACATCGCCCGTGAAGCGGGCGTGGAATTTGATCGGACCAATCTTAAAGCTTTGGAGAAATCATGACCCATCCTCTTCTGGACATCAGCGGAAAAGTTTGTTTTGTCACCGGCGGCACCAGTGGTTTAGGTAAGGCCATTGCGGCGGGATACGCGCAGGCTGGAGCAAAAGTCATCGCGGCATCCAGCAATCCGGAAAAAGTACAGGCCATGCAGAAGGAACTTGCCGCCATCGGTCCGGGCCACGACGCCATTGCCTTAAATATCACCGATGCCGCGGCGGTGGAAACCGAAATGAAAAAAGCGGCGGCAAAATATGGCCGGCTGGATGCGGTTGTCAGCGCCGCCGGCGCGCATAAAAAACAGCCCGCCCTGGAAATGTCCGTGGAAGAATATGAACGCATTATCCGAATTAATCTCATCGGCAGCTTTATTGTTAATCAGGCGGCGGGCAGAATCATGAAAGATCAGACGCCGGATGCCAAATCCGTGCGGGGCAGCATTATCAATATTGCCAGCATCAGTTCCTTCATGAGCCTGACGGAAGTTATTGCCTACGCGTCCAGCAAAACCGGCGTCATGGGTCTGACGCGCGGGCTGGCCAATGAATGGGCACCGCTGGGCATTCGGGTCAATGGAATAGCCCCCGGCTTTTTCCCCACGGATCTGAACCGTAAAATTCTTGAGGGTACCCCGCGCGGCACATGGGTTAAAGCCCATACCCCCATGGCCCGCTTTGGCCAGGCTGAGGAGCTTGTCGGTGCCGCGATTTATCTTATCAGCGATTCCGCAAGCTTCACGACCGGTGAAACCATCGTGGTGGACGGCGGATTTCTTACCAAAGGCGTGTAATTGTGAGTAAAAATCAGCCCAAAGCCGGTATCAGAACCCGCGCTGGTGCCAGGCGCATTGCGCGTGGTGCGGCTGGTCTTGCGAAGGCGGCGGCGGGTCTTGGCAAAGCCGATGGCAATGTCATGATGCGACGATGGGCAATGTGTGATAGCTGCCGGCACGCCGAGAAATTCGCCGGCATTGTTCAAACCTGCGGCATTTGCCACTGCATGTTACGCGCCAAAATACGCCTCGCCGACGAAAGCTGTCCCATCGGCCGCTGGTAATCGCAGCCGCCGGCGGTTCTTTGCACAGTCGGCTGCTGGCTGCACACCCGGGCGAAGAATAACCCAGTTAATGGGCTGCGAAAGTTGACCCAGCCTTACAACCCCGCTTCATTGAGCACCACGCCGTGGGCTTTGAGTGTATTAAGCTGCACGAGCTTGGCGTCATGAGCGTCGGCAACGTGGTCGCTGTGGCATGCGGCTTTCTTGCCTTTATGGGCCAGAGCGTGGATTTGTTCCTGCGTTAATACGCCGCGCTGCCTGAGCAACTCGGCACCTTCCTCCGAAACGCCGGAAGATTGTGCCGATTTCTTCGCCGGCTCAAAGTTCACATCCTTGCCGCTGGCAAACTCCTGAATTTCCTTGCTGATGCGCATGGAGCACCAGTCGTGGCCGCACATGGCGCAGAAATCGGTATCCACTTCCAGATCTTCATCATGCAAGGCGCGGGCGGTTTCTCCATCAAAGGCCAGTTCAAACATCTTCGGCCAATTCAGAGCGGCCCGGGCCTTGGACATGTCATCATCCCATTGCCGCGCACCGGTTACCCCACGGGCAATATCGCCGGCGTGTGCCGCAATTTTATATGCAATGCAGCCCGCCTTGACATCCTGGGCCTTGGGCAGGCCGACATGTTCCTTGGGCGTTACGTAACAGAGCATGGCCGCACCTGACCGCGCCGCTTCTGTGGCACCGATGGCGCTGGTGATGTGGTCATAGCCGGGAAATACATCGGTCGTCAACGGCCCGAGCACATAAAATGGCGCATCATCGCACACGCGCTGCTGAAGCTGCATGTTCATGGCAATCTGATCCATCGGCACATGTCCCGGACCTTCCACCATCACCTGCACACCCGCTTCGCGGGCACGATACACCAGTTCACCAAGGGTCCGCAATTCCGCCAACTGCGCCGCATCGGTGGCATCGGCGCAACTGCCGGGCCGCAGGCCATCTCCCAGGGAATAGGTAACATCATATTGCCGCATGATTGCCGAAATTTCATCAAACAATTCATACATCGGATTCTGTTTGTTATGCACAATCATCCACTTGGCCAGCATGCTGCCGCCGCGGCTGACAATGCCCGTCAATCGATCCTTTACCAGCGGAAGATGCTGCTTCAGCACGCCCGCATGAATGGTGAAGTAATCCACACCCTGCTGGGCCTGGCGTTCAATTTCCTTGAGGATGATATCGTACGTTAATTCTTCGATCTTCCGGCCGATGATCATCGAATAAATGGGAACCGTGCCGATGGGAATGGTACTGTGATCAATAATAGCCTGGCGGCATTCCACAAGATTTCCGCCGGTGGATAAATCCATAAGCGTGTCGGCCCCGAATTTTTGCGCCCATTGCAATTTGTCAACCTCTTCCGCGGTGTTGCTGGAAACCGGGGACGCCCCGATGTTGGCATTGACTTTGGTTGTCACCATCCGCCCAATGCCCATGGGGTCTAAACGTTTGGCCGACCGATGGCCTTTAAATGCGGAAGCATCCATGATGATTCCGGTGCGCTGGGCCACGGTCTGATTAACCCACAGGCGCTGGGCATCCGCCCGCGCGCCGGGGTGTCCCGCATCCGCGGGCAACTCGTAATCGATATCCATAACAGACGTTGCCGCCGCCTGTCCGCCGGCTCCCTGCAGATGCCGAATGTTGGCCGGAATTACCAGCCGCCCGCGTGAGACTTCCTGTCGTATAAACTCCGGCGTCTGCCCCTCGCGCTGAGCGACACGAATCATCTGCGGCGTAATGATTCCCGCACATGCAAATTCATATTGGGTAACAAGATTTTTGGCTGCCTCGATGATCATATGACACTCCTGTATCGGCCGCGGCCGCGACCAAACAAACCTGCGGGCCTGGACGATTACTTCAATACCGCCCCAATCCGCCACCTGCTTCATAGCCCCGCCATTGGGGTTAAAGCGCTGACTTACTGGTGCATCAATACCGAAGCAATGCCACGCCCAAAAACAAACCACAGCGGGAACGATGCGAAACAACGTGGCGACCATCGCTCGCGCTCCCTACGCCGGTACAATCCGGGTCAGGTTCCAAGGGTTTATTCTCAGTTCCGATTGCTCGGAACACCCCTGGCGAACAGCTTAAAAGTATATCACAATGGTTCGACAACGGAAATAACAAATTGAGCCTGAGTGTTGTCAAGTGCCTGTGACGGATTCTGCAATGTTTTCACGGCCCCGATCCCTGGCTTTCTAACTCTGCCGTTACCGGCACTATCAGCCACATCCATTGGCCAATCCAGCTCGGCATCGCATACAACCGCCGCACCCACAAAATAAATTCCCCATTCCCCATTGCTCGTTGTCTCCCGGCGCGCCGGGATTCGTTGTTGGTCGTTCGTTGTTCGTTGATAGTTTCGCCCGTATCCGTTTTAATCCGTGAAATCCGCGGTCTTCTTTTGCCTCCAAATCAACAGAAACGGCGAGAAACCGCCCCGGCGCGCACGGGGTAAGACTCCTGCACGGATAGTGCGGATATTTCAGAACGTAAACGAGGCATCTCTAAAAGCTGAATCCCCAAAGCAAAGCTAATGCTGTCCCCAATTAAGGCAACACAATATCGCTCCAAGATTCTGCATCCCTGCGCAGTGTATCCGCGTCATCCGCTTTATCCGCGGTCCATCCCATCCTGCCATGAAGCCAATCCGATTCACCATCGCAGATACCCCGCCGCACCCACAAATCCGTTGGCCGTTGCTTCCCGGGCGCTCCGAGGGTCGCTGATCATTGCTGGTTTGTTCCTGGTGTACGCAAGCCAGCGCAGCGATGTTGCGGAAGCGGCCACAGCCCCTGTTGTCAAGAAGTAGAAATGTCACCCTGTTAACCGAGATGGAAATGTCACCATCGCGTCGATATCCCGCCCGCATGGCGGACCGGCGAAGGCGCGGGGAGAAACGCAGCCGCAGGCGATCCATCCCGCGGCGAGCAAAAATACCGGTGGATTAGTCCACCGGCACAGATGGGCGTGCGTGGAAATTCATGAATTCCGGTTGTCCGATTCACTCCCTGTCAGCCCGCATCGAGGGCACACCGCGCTTTTGACGGACGGTTACCGCCGGCAGAGCCGGCGGCTATGTGATGATTGGTTGCGGCTTTGCCGCGCTGGGACATTTGCACAACATCCGGGAATTTCTTTGATTGAGTCAACATGAGTACTTGACATTTAATATAATACAGAGTACTCTGTGCTATAGAGTAGACAAGCGGCAATGTGCTGCTGATATGAAAAGGAACACCATGCTCACGTGCCCCACATGTGGAAAGCCACTGATTCAGAAGCCGCGCGGGCGATTGCTGACCGTTGGATGCACCATGCTCGGCATCGCCGGAATTGCGTTCATAACGCTGCCGCTTTGGTTTATTCCGGCGACGGTGATTCTGGGGCTTACCGCTATATATTTGATTGTATGGGGCACACTTGGCAAAGCCCGTTGGTGCCGATGCTGTAAAACTTTTCCCATGGTTTACAAGTAAAGGAGGCTCGTTATGGAAGTTACACCACAGGAAGCCAGTGATCTGCTGGGTCAGAAAGACGCCGTTACAGCGCTGATGCATAATCACAGCATGTACCGCAAACTCGGCCCCATACTGATCTTATGGGGTATTATCTGGATGGTCTGTTTCCCATTGACGGCACTGATTCCCGCGCACAGCGGCTGGATATGGCTGGTCGGAGATGGCATCGGCTTTGCGGGAAGTGGTCTGCTCGGGCGCCGCTGCAATACCAGTATTCACAGCCCGTCAGCTTCCGTCATGCGGTCGCGGGTTCTGTGGTTCTGGCTGGCCTTTCTTGCCTACGGCTGCCTGTGGATGTTTCTGCTGGCACCCGCGGGCGAATCGCGCAGTGTATTATTTATTGTCACGATGGTGATGTTCGCTTACGTGGCCATCGGCATACTCACGCGTGTGGCGTTTATGACGTGGTTGGGGCTGGCCGTGACCGCTCTGGCGATGGCGGGATTTTTGTTGTTTTCACATCAACCGCGGGTGCTCAACGTATGGCTGGGCGTTTCCGGCGGGCTGGCACTTCTGGTAACCGGCGTATTTCTCACGCTGCGGGCAAGGTGAAGCGATGTCTGATCTTGATGAAATCATTCATCAACCGGTTCGGTTGAAGATTATGGCGGCGCTGCTGGCGGCGGGTGCGGACGCGGAAGTTGAATTTACCTTCCTCCGCGGCCGATTGGGTTGCACCGATGGAAATTTGGGCGCACATCTGGATAAACTCACTTCCGCCCGGTACGTATCGGCCCGCAAGGCTTTTGTCGGGCGCAAGCCCGTCACTTATTTAAGCGCCACCCGCACCGGCCGCCGGGCGTTTGAAGACCATGTGGCGGCATTACAGGATATTATCCAATCGCACCGCACCTCCGCCACCGCAAAATAATCGCAGCCGTATAAACCGGATCGGCACCACCTGCGCGGAAGGCCGCAGGAGTGTTACAGCACACTTGGCGGCACCATAACCGTCTGCAGCGATTCCGGCGATCCAAGCGCGGCATCGGTGCATGACTCAAGCTCCACCTGGGTGGACAAGTGAATATGTTCCGATGAATTGCCGATCAGCAGTTGAAGTTGTCCCGGCTCCATCACAAACTTCCGCTTGCGTTCATCCCAGAACCAAAGAGCCTGATCGTTGTAGGGAAGCGTAAAGGTAACCGTACGGCTTTCACCGGCGGCCAGCGGTACGCGTTGGAATCCCACCAATTGTTTGATTGGCCGGCGCACCTTTGATTTCGGCGCGGTGATGTAAAACTGCATGACTTCCGAGCCGGCAATGGCACCGGTATTTGTTACCGTAGCCGAAACACGCACCACCCCGCCGGCCGCCAGTGATTTGGCGTCGGTTTTTAAATCGCTGAATGAAAACGTCGTATAGCTTAAACCGAAGCCAAAGGGATACAGGCATCGTCCTCTGAAATACATGTAGGTGCGATCATTGACGACATCATAATCATGGAAGCCCGGCAACTGCCGCAGGCTGCGGAACCAGGTTTCCGCGAGTTTTCCGCCGGGGTTGTAATGTCCGAATATTGCATCGGCAATGGCTGTACCCTGCGCCTGCCCGGCGCACAGCGCACAAAGAATGGCCGGGAAATGTTCATCCTCCCATGGAACCGCCACGGGGCAATTAGCGGAGAGAATTAATACCGTCCTGGCGTTGGCCCGCAATACCGTCTGGGCCAGATCATGCTGTGCTCCGGGAAGCACAATGTCCTTGCGATCCAACTGTTCATGGTCAATGGTCTGGTCGGTACCGAGAACCAGAAACACAACATCCGCATCTTTGGCGGCACGGGCGGCTTTTTTAAACCAATCCCGGTTGGCCGGTCCATCCACGGTGCAACCACGCACGAATTCCACCTGCGCGGAACCCGATTTCCGCCGCTGCAGTGGATGCAATTCAATATAATCCAGATGAAAGAGGTCTTTATCGGTGGTAGCGCCGGTAAAGACCAGATAAATGGAATGCCAGCCGGTGGCATTGTTAATTGGAGCTGAAAATTCCTTAAATTCGCTCCAGTCGCCGGTGGAGGTGATTTTAATACGCGCAACAACTTCGCCGGTTGGGCTATCCAGGCGCACTTCCACCACGCCGCCGGCTGTCGCACATGACGCACGGGCCGTAATGAAAGTCCGGCCGGTGAAATCCGCCGCCGGCAACTGCACCCAGAACGCATTTTGCATAAGCCCGAGTGTGGCGTCAGGCAGCACACAGTCGACGAATTTGTAATTCCAGTCAATGGAGGAAAAATTGATGGCATCGATACGATCATTGGCGCGCGGCGACCCCAGAGCCGCGGCGATGCCATCAAGCGGCGAAACGTGCACAAACGGTCCGCCGCTGTATCCACCCAGGGCGCAGCGATCCGCCATCGGACCGATCACCGCCACCTTTTTAACTTTGGACTTATTCAACGGAAGCAGGTTGTGATCATTTTTCAACAGTACCAGCGATTCCCGGCCCGCCTCCAATGCCAGCGCCCGATGCTCCGGACTGTCAACAACACTGAAGGAGATGGTGTTGTAAGGCACAGTACTGGGTTCATCAAATTCACCGAATAAAAATCGGGCGGTAAGCAGGCGGGTTAACGCCTGATCGATATCGGCTTCGCTGACCAATTCCAGCGCTACCGCCCGGGGGAGAAATTTCTGATAGGTTCCCCAGGCAAAGCCGCAGTTCAAATCACAGCCGGCCTGCATCGCCAGCGCCGCCGCCTGCTCGCCTGTGGGGACATAATGGTGGGTCTGGTAAATATCCCCCACCGCGTCGCAATCGGAGGTAACATAACCGCGAAACCCCCATCGCTGGCGCAGCAGGTCCGTGAGCAGAAAGCGATCGGCACTGCATGGAATACCGTTAATTTCATTGTATGAACTCATCACCGTAAACACACCGGCATCAACCGCCGATCTAAATGGCCGGGTATAATATTCCCAGAAGCTGCGCGAATTGACACTGGCGGATGTGGTGTGGCGATCATCATCGGTTTCGTTGCAGATAAAATGCTTGGCACAGCATACGGTTTTGAGAAACTCTGGGTTGTCCCCCTGCATTCCGCGCACCACACTGGCGACCATCGTACCGATCAGATGCGGATCTTCCCCCAGCGTTTCATCGATACGCCCCCAACGCGGATCTTTGGCGGTATTGAGCGTTTGCGGAGAATAATAAGCCAGATTCGTGCCATGCTTATTATGATACCCCCGCGCTTCATCGGAAACAGCGGTATAGACTTTCAATGCCAGCGCCGGATTCCAGGAATTGGCCATGGCCAACGGCACCGGAAAACTTGTGCACGGGCCGCCGCGCAATAAACCGTGCAGGGCCTCGTGCCAATATTGATATTTCGGCAGACCCAGCCGTTTGATGGCGGGGGCGGTATTTCCCAACTGCCCTGTTTTCTCCGTTAACGTCATGCGGGCTACCAGCGCCGCGGCCCGGCGGGCAGCTCTGGCATAGGCCGCCGGTGATATGCCGACTGTCGCGGCCGGGGGTTGCGGCATGGCAACCGCATTTTCAGCGCTACCGTTAACCACGCCGCCGAGCCGGGGGCGCAACGAAGCCAGCATGGTGCTGGCAGTGGCCGTTGAAATAAAACGTCGCCGACTGATCTTACGGCCCGGAGGATTGATTTCATTTGACATAAAAAACTCCTGAATAAATTAAGACATATTCGCGCCGCCCGGCGGCACGTTTTATTGATCCTGCAGCGTCAACAGCGCCGCCCGCATAAATCCCAGCGCATAGGCCATGCCCGCGTGCCATGGCGCGGCACAGGCCATCTGAGGGGTATGATCCGGTATTAATACACCGTCAAAATGATTCCTCTTGAGAATCTTCAGCACCTTGAGGATGTCCACATCCCCATCATCAATGAATGCTTCGCGATATTCGGGAATTTTTCCGCGGACATTCCGCAGATGCACATAGCAGAGTTTCCCCTGGCGGCTGTATTGGTCCACCGCATCGTATACATCCCCCTGCGTCATTTCCGCAATCGAGCCAACACAGAACTCCAGGCCATTGCACGCACTGGAATTCAGATCCAGCAATTTCTGATACAGTGCGGGTTGATAGACCAGTCGTGGGGTCCGGCGGAGTGTGGCAAATGGCGGATCATCGGGATGAGCCGCCAGTTTTACGCCGGCTTCCTCCGCCACCGGTAGCAATTCATCCAGAAATCGTCTGAGGCGGTCCCAGAGTTCATCGGATGATATTTCCGGAAGCGTCCCTTTGGGTGCCCGCGGGTCATATACCATATTCCAGATCATTCCATTGGGAATTGGCGTATCATCGCCGCCATCGACACCTACGGCCACCGCATGTCCCCGGGCAAATGAGCCGGTGATGCGCCCGGCCACGCCGGCCAGACTGAAGTTGTAACCCATGCACGGTATGCCCGCCTGCCCCATCCGCCGGATGATCGTCTTAAGCCCATCGATCTGCTTTTTTCGATTGGGGCCATCCAATAGTACGTCATACCAGTGCGCGGGATCGAAATTTTCAATCGCCGCGATCCGCAATCCCTCTGCCGCAGCCGCTTTTACCAGCGACTGTAATTCCTCCAGCGACCAGAGTTTGTCCGGATCGCCGGCGTAACCCCATCCCTGAGTGCCGCCGGTGGGTTGATCATCCGTGTCGCCATGCGCGCCGCCGTTAAAATAATCCACCAGATGAGCGACAATATCCGTGCAGCCGCACTGCCGGGCAAAACGGAAATTCTCCGGCGTTAATGCGTGACGATATAATCCCAAACCCAATTTCACGGATTCTCCAATATCACCTGTGGGCCGGTGTGGTCGAAGTCCGCCGCACCATTGCCATACGTTTAATGCGCCGACCAGCTTTCGCCCGATCCTGACCGCCGATTCCCGGAACCCGGTCCGCCATTTACAACACCCGGGTATCGGCCAGGTTAATCTGATCCAGCACAATGCCGGGATCAACCGCATGCACCACCAGCTTATGTTTTCCGGCGGTAATCGGGCCTACCGCAAAGCGCAGCGGAATATGGTTATCCAGAACCGATTCGCTGCGGATGGCATTACCGACAACGCGCGTTTCACTGGAAGCAAATGGGACAGCCTGCACCTGAGGCGAATGATCATCCCAACTGATTGCCACGCGTAATTGCATTCCGGGATACAACTCATAGGTCGGTAATAACTGCAGAATAATCTCCCCTTCCGCACAGGCCGCCGGCACATCGATCTGGTATTGCATGCGCGGAGCTGCGGCAAGCTGCGTTTCGGGATTCCATTGATTTTGCGGTACCGCCGGCCACAATGCCATGGCTCCACACGACCAGCCCAGCCCTTCTATTCTGCGCCACGCGGCACCGGAGGCACCCTCATTGTGCACAAGCCGATCCGCATCGACGGTCAGCAGCGGGGCGGCCTCGGCCGTTGGCAGGCGGAGATGCTTTTTATGCAACCATGGCCATTGCACCGCCGCCCAGTTGATATTCCATGTGGTCCCGCCCATCGTGGCGTAGTGCCGCCATTTTCCGTTGGCCAATCGGTCGTTGTACCATGCAACCTGATGCTCAATGTATTGCCGCCAGTGTGTCACGGCTTTTTCATGTTGCGTCCGGTCCGCGTGATCAGTGTGCGCCAGGCGGTCATATAAGAAGATCAATCCCGTTGCGGCGAGCATCTGAGCCGGATAGCCGAAAAGTTCAAAGAACGCATCACGGCTGCTTTCCGGCACGAGCCGGGACAAGTGCTGCTGCGTTTCCAGCAGACCATGATATGCCGCCAGCAGTTTTTTCACTTCCACCATCGGCAATGTTGCGGCCCAGAAGCGATTCATGGATTCAGGTATGCGCATTTGTCCAAGGCGGTAAAACTCCCGCAACATGGAGGCAATGGCATCGGCATGTTCAAGCCCGCACGCCTGCGCGGCAAAGGTGCGCAGAAACCGGCTTTGCGCATCGGTACCAAAGCCCGCGGGATTCCACGCCAGGCGGGCGGCAAAATCCATTCCTATTTCCCGAGGCTTTATGCCGCCGACATTAATGACCCAGATGCTTCGCGAATCGTTATCCCATGCCTTTTTCAGTTCTTCGTACATCAGCGCCGGTGCCCGCGTGTTCAGCCAGCAATAGGAATGCGGTGAGCCCAGATATTCAATGTGATAATACACGCCCGCTCCGCCGGGTCGTTGCCTTTGCCGCCGATTACTGAACTGCCGGATGTAACCGAAGTTATTATCCGGCCAGACAATGGTGACATCCGGCGGAACATCAAGGCCGGAGTTATAAACCAGCAGCGCTTCTTTATAAGGCACATAACACTGCGCAACGGCCCCCCAGCGGTGTGTGACATAGCGCTTCAGAAGCGCACGTTGAATGCCGAATATCCTCTGCACCAAAGACCGTTCCTGTTTGAGCGTATGGACACCCAGCAGCGGACTGTCATACGGGCCGCGCATGCCGATGGTCCATATGGCTTCATATTTACCGCGAGTTTCAGCGGATTGGGTCCAGAATTTAAGAATATTTTTGCTGTTGGTAACAAAATTCCATGGCCCGTTTCTCCGCGCATTTTTGCCGTTGAGAAATGACACCGGATTGGCCAGCATAGGCTCAACGTGCGACGAACCCATCACAATGGCATAGTCGCCGGCAAGAACCGAATTTTCCGGAATGGCCGCGAATGGGGTTGAACAGTTGTGCATGGCGGGCCAGAGGTAATTGAGCTTTAACCGCAGCATCAAGTCAAAGACTTTCTGATAGGTTTTGGGTCCCACATTGCCCAACTTGGGATCAAATGTTTTTGCCGCCCATGGCTCAAAACCCCAGTCTTCATCATTGATGAAGATTCCCCGGTATTTCACTCCGGGCTCACCACCGTGGCGCGAGCCTGCCGTGACCGCTACCGCCGCCGCTTTTTTTACCGGCACATCCGCCCACCAGAACCAGGGCGATACGCCCGCCATTTCAGATAAATCCATTACGCCGTATGCCGCGCCGCGCCGATCACTGCCCGCGATGACCAGCGCCTGGTCAATTCCCGGCAGAGGTTTTTGAACGGTTTGCCACAGGCAGGCCTCCCATTTTCCTTTGATCGACTCAATATCAATTTTGCCGGCGGCGGCCAACTGATCCACCCATCGGCTTTGGCCCAGCGTACCGATGATAATGGCCGTGCTGATATGCTCCGCCCGTGTGACCACGTTGGGGATATGCCCGGTTATGCGGTGTAAATCATCCGCGAGCATCCGCCCGGCAATGTGCACGACCTGATGATCCTGCTGATCAATAAGAATCGTTGCCGCGCCCGTTGGGCCGGCCAGCAGAATATCCCCGGAACCAGCGGGCCATTGATGCACCACCCGGCACGGTGATGGGACGGCAACAGGAGCTGATTCCGTCGCCTGCGCGGTGCGGCGCCTGGCGAGCACCGCACCCATTGCCGCCACACCCGTCATTTCAATAAATCGCCGTCTGTTCATGTGGTTCTAATCCATTGCACCATTTAAAACCCGAAATCGGAACCCAGGTAATCAAGGCCAGGCCCCTGCCATACATAAAAATGCTTCAGCGGAATCCATGTAATACGCGAGACTCAACCCGGTCACGGACATTCCGAAACCGCAATGCCACTGGACACAAAATGTACGTTCAACACTGCCAATACCGCTATTTATTCCTGCCTGTAATCAACCGGTTCCTTTTCAGTTTTGACGTAACATCAACGATTCCCGGTTCTATGCGTAACCACCGAGTGGCCGTCATAATGCACAATCTGATCCGGTTGCGCCGGTTCAATACCCGTGCCATGATCCGGGCCGACAAATACTATGCGGAAGCTCCGGTGCGTCAGCATGCCCGGGAAGCTTCCCTGGCGTTCGCCAATGGTCAGTTGACCGGCTTGATCATTCCAGGTGAAGGTGATTGTGGCATACGTCCCCTTTTCGTAGTCGTAGCCGTCGCCTTCATCTTCATAAAGCGTAAATTCACCGTTCGCCCCGCCGTACACGCGTAATTCGATGGGATCCGCCGGTTCTGCAGCATTCTGAACCGATGGACCGAACGGAATAATCGAACCGGCGCGAATGTACAGCGGCATGGAATCAATGGCGGCCGGTGCTTCCACAGTCTGCCCGCCATGCAGGCTTCGGCCGGTCCAGAAATCAATCCATTGGGTTCCCGCGGGCAGATAAACCTCACGGGAAACAGCACCGGCTTTGGTAACCGGATTGACCAGCACCGCGGGTCCGAACATGAACTGATCGGTTAAGTCATAGACTTTGGAATCCATGCGGAAATCCATGACCAGTCCCCGCAGCATGGTATAGCCCTGATGGGTGACCATCCATGCCACCGAGTAAATATAGGGCAGCAGGTGGTAGCGCAAACGGTCGAATTTTTCGAGAATGGCCATCGCCGATGGTCCGAATCGCCACATTTCCTTGGGGTAATTGGTTCCATGCACACGGAACATCGGGCAGAAGGCACCGAATTGGAACCAGCGGATAAAACACTCACGGTATGCCGGGTCGGAGGGGCTGTGGTGGATAAAAAACCCGCCGATGTCGGTGTTC
>JAJZJL010000195.1 GCA_021810145.1 Planctomycetota bacterium
TGCTCGACCAGTGATCAGTTGACCATACGCGAGCGGCTGTTTGATAACAGTACGATTACCCCCGCGGTTCGGGCCAATGACACGACGGATATTCATGTCTGCCGCGGAAGTTCGTATGGAAGCAACCCGTCGCAGCCGTTTGCCTCGGCACCGATTGATCATATTCAAGCGGGAAAATCACCTTGTTCCGCATCGGATCGGCTGCTGGGAGCGAATTTGGGCTTATACTCGGTAACATTCAACAATCTGGCGGAACCGGATCGGCGCACCCTGGAGGCCTATCGGGATTTTCGCCTTGAGGCCGAGGGTAAGGGCTTTCGACATTTTCTGGAAGTATTTGATCCCAATGTGGCCCCGAGAACCCATAAGATACCGCCTGATCAGATGGGTGGATTTATCAATGACCATATCTGCCGGATGCTGGCGGGCGTGCCGCGAGCCTCACGACCGGTGTTTCTGAAAATTGTTTACCATGGCCCGCGCTATATGGAGGAACTCTGCCGCTATGATGAGTCCATTATTGTTGGTGTACTCGGCGGGAGTTCAGGCACAACGTATGATGCGTTTAAATTGCTTTATGACGCAAAAAAATATGGTGCCCGGGCCGCGCTATTCGGCCGGAAAATCAATCAGGCCGAGGATCAACTGTCGTTCATCGCCATGTTACGCAACATTGCCAACGGCGATATCACTCCGGAAGAAGCCGTTCGGGCCTACCATGGCAAATTAAGTGAAGCCGGGATCAAGCCGCATCGGTGCCTGGCGCACGATTTGCGGCTGACCCAGGGGGTTATGCACTATGCCGCCGGCGGCACCGCGGATTAACAGCGGACAATTGATAAACAGCGGGAAACGAAAGCTATGGCCACAACCCAATCCGTATATGATGTGCTGGGCATCGGAATTTCCGCGGTGGATGATACACTGACTGTTGAGCATTATCCGCCATCAGGAGCCAAAGTTGCGGTGCAGGCGTCATCGCGACATGGCGGAGGACTGGCGTGTACGGCTATTGCGGCAGCCGCGGTACTGGGGGGAAAAACGGCGTTTCTCGCGCGTTTTGGAACCGATGAACTTTCCGCGTATATTCGTTCACAGCTGTTAAAGCGCGGCGTGGATGTGTCGCATATCATTTCCGATGCTGCGGGCCAACCGTATCACAGCCGGATTATCATTGATCGCACGAGCGGCGAGCGCACCATATTTTATGACCTGAGCCGATATATCCCGGTGCGGGCCGCGGATGTTCCACAGGAGCTTCTTTCTTCCGCCCGCGTGCTGCTGGTCGATTTTCTCAATGCCCCCGGCCCGCTGGAGCTGATTCTCAAAGCCCGCCGGGCCGGCGTGCCGGTCGTGCTGGATATTGAAGGCCAATGCGCCGAAGCGACAACGGTGCTGGAGCATGTGGACCATCTCGTGGTGCCGGAGGAATTCGCGCGATGGATATCCGGCCGGCAGGATTTGCAGGCGGCCTGTGCATCGCTGGCGGAAATACCGCGTGCCGCAACAGTCGTAACCGCGGGAGCGGCGGGCTGCTGGTGGACCGATTCGCCGCAGCGTGCGCCGGCGCATCTGCCCGCATTTGCGGTCAAGGCGGTCAATACCAACGGTTGCGGCGATACGTTTCATGGCGCTTATGCTCTGGCCATAGCGCGAAACTTTTCCATTATGGAAGCGGTATATTTTGCAAGTGCCACCGCAGCGCTTAAGGCTGCCGGCTCCGGCGGCGGCTGGGAGGCCTTGCCAAGCGCGGCGCAGGTTGCGGATTTTCTGCGTCAGAGACTGCATGCGGATGATCCGCTGCGCAACGTGCCTGGAAAAATTGAGCAATTAAGCTGGTGTGCACCGTCGCATGGCCAGAAAATTGTGCAGCCGGAGCCGCCGTGCACGCACCACGCGCATCAGGAAGGCAGTGAGAAATGATAAATGTGGCATTGGTGATTGATGCCATTGGCAGTTACGGCCGCGGATTATTGCGCGGTATCGCCCGCTTCGTGCATACAAACTCCGATTGGGCGGTGCGATACGAGGAATGGACCGAGCAGGACGATCTGCCGCGCTGGCTCGCACGCGGCAAATTTCAGGGAGTGCTCTGCCGAGTTCGCAATTCCCGGCAGTTTGAGGCCTTGCGCCGGCTGGGTGTTCCCATCGTTGATCTGGGCAGCCTGATATCACCTCCGGGTGTCGCGAATATTCACAGTGACCATCTGCGGATTGCGCAACTGGCGGCGGAACATCTGATCCATTGCGAGTTATCGCATTTCGCTTATTGCGGATTTGAAGGGCGGTTGTTTTCCCAACTTCGACTTGCCGCATTTCAGAAAGTTCTCGGCACGCGAAGCAGGGAACCACTGGTCTTTGATGTATCATTGCGCTCCAGCGGTTTATCAGCAAAAGCAAAGCGGGACGGGCAGGCAATATCGTACGATTCCAAACTTGGAGCCTGGCTGAACCGGCTCCCCAAGCCGGTAGGCATCATGGCCTGTAATGATATATGCGGCCGCCATATTCTGGCGGTCTGTCAGGAAATAGGCCTGCGCGTTCCCGAACAGGTTGCCGTGATCGGCGTGGACAACGATGAAGTGCTGTGTGAACTGGCTATTCCGGCGTTAAGCAGTGTTGACCCGGGAGCGGACAAAATCGGCTTTGACGCCGCCGAATTGCTTAATGACATTATCCGCGGCGCACCACTTCCTGTGGAACCTCTGCTGGTGGCACCCCGTGATGTGGTCATGCGGACTTCAACCGATATCATTGCGGCAGGCGACGAAACCGTGGTCGCAGCCATGCGGTACATCCGTAATCATGCGACGGGTACAACAACCGTTGAACAGGTATTACAGTACCTTGCGGATCAATCCATGCTGGTTTCCCGCAGCACGCTGGAACGCCGATTCAAGGCGCTGCTGGGTTTTCTTCCGCACGATGAGATTGTGCGTGTCCGGATTGATCGCATAGAAAGGCTGTTGAAAGGCACCGAGTACCCGCTCTGGCGGATAGCGGAGATCGTGGGTCTGGGTGATGAGCCGCATCTGAGTCGTTTTTTCAAATTGTATAAAGGGATGGCCCCCGGTGAATTTCGCCGCCGCACGGGACTCGGGCTGGTTTAAAATCCGGCCATGCGCGCAAGCCCCAATCGATCAACCCCAAAAGCGTGAATGTCATTATTCAAGTGCCTGTGACCGCTTCTGCAACATGGATGCGATTGCTTGCGAACACCATGAAACAATAGCCAATGAGTCACACTCAACGATCAGAAGTTCACCATGGCGCGCCGGGGAGCAACGGCCAACCACCAATGATCAATCCAGAGTTTAGCCCCGAAAAAGTGATTTTTGGTAGAGAAAACCCTTGATAGCACTGCATTTTCCTGCTTTTTGGGGTGGTTTTTCTGCGGCAATGTGTTCTCATGTAAAGTATTGTTTTGTACTTGACAATATTGATTTTATAGTTATAATTTTCTCATGTACATCGACAGGGTTCCAAATCGGAAGTCGCGGCCCGCCACACTCCTGCGGTGTGGGCGCCGCGAAGGCGGCAAGGTGCGTCTGCATACGCTGGCGAATATTTCACACTGGCCGGAGGCCAAAATCCAGGCCATGCGCC
>JAJZJL010000085.1 GCA_021810145.1 Planctomycetota bacterium
AGGAAGTAGAAACCTCCACGCTGGTGCTTCAGGCATGGAAAGAAGGAAAAACCGTGGCGCTTCCCCATGTGCGTTGGGCCCAGAGAGAAATCGAACCTGTGGCCATTAAATCGCTGGATACATCCCCCAATCCGTCCATGCAGGGACTGCGTGATCCGGTCGGCGGAACACCGATTTCCCGGGCCAGAATTGATCTGGTCGCCGTGCCCGGGCTGGCGTTTGATCGTCGCGGCTATCGCCTGGGCCGGGGCAAAGGCTTTTATGATCGCTTCCTGTCGCAAAAAGATTTTCGCGGCCTGCGCATCGCCCTGTGTTTTCAAGAGCAACTTCTCGAAGATCTGCTGCCCGTGGAACCGCATGACATGCCCATGAATATGATTGTCACCGATCAAAAGATTCTGCGTTGCAATCATGGATAATCCTGAATAACAATCAATCGCAGATCTCCGCCCGCAGGCGGCAGGCGGTATCGAATGTACCACGCATTTTCATGCCGGGATTGTTCGACTACAATTCGTTCGGTTTTGACGAAACGGAGTAAGTATGCCCAGAATTTGTTTCATATTGGTTGCCGGATTGGATCAACAGCTTGCCGTGGCAGGCGCGGAATTATTTGCCGGCTTTGCGCACCGTGGCACACTTGCACCGGTTACACCCGCGGTCACCTGCACCATGCAGGCCACGCTGACCACCGGTCAAACTCCCGCCGAGCACGGCATAATCTGCAATGGTTTATATACCCATGACATGGCAGATTTGCATCCGCTTCTGGATGACGACAGCTTTCCTGAATTCCGCCGGCAAATCAGTTTCTGGGAACAGTCCAATAAACTTCTCCAGACGCCGCGATTCTGGTCCGGCAAATCCCTCCGCACGGCGATGCTGTTCTGGCAGCAATCCATGCCCGATGCGGCGGATATTGTTCTGACCCCGAAACCGGAACACACACCCGATGGCAAAACCGTTGCCAGTTGCTTCAGCCACCCCCGCGATCTTTATCAGCGCCTGACCGCCGGACTTGGAGCGTTTCCGCTGCACCAGTACTGGGGGCCTCTTGCTTCATTACCGAGTTCACAATGGATTATCAACGCCGCCATGGACATCTGGCGTCATGATCCCGTGGACCTGCAACTCGTCTATGTACCGCATCTGGATTACAACCTCCAGCGCTTAGGCCCGGATCATCCGGCGGTGGCCAAGGACGCAACGGATGTTGCAAACCTGCTGGCACCGCTGGTGCAAATGGTGCGACAAGACGGCGGCATTCCCATTATCGCCGGTGACTATGCCATGAATGCCGTTTCCCGGTCTGTTTTCCCCAACCGGGCCTTGCGCGATGCGGGACTGCTTCAAACGCGGACCGATGAAGACGGCAAATTACTCATTGATTTTGCCGCCAGCCGCGCCGTTGCCATGGTGGACCATCAGATCGCCTTTATTTATTGCGCCGCAGATGCCGTTAGTGCGGCAGAGCGGATTCTGCAATCACTCGATGGCATTGGAAAACTTGCCGTTTCCGCCGAAGCCAGGGCCCAACTCGGGCTGAACACGCCGCGCGCGGGGCAAATCATTGCACTTTCTGATTCCAATGCGTGGTTCGCCCATGACTGGTGGCACAATGATGCGGAGAAACCGCGATGGCAGTTTTCGGTTGATATTCACCGCAAACCCGGATACGACCCCCGAGAGCTGTTTTTCGACCCCGTGCGCAAGTGTATCGCACAGGATACAGCTCTGGTAAAAGGTTCGCACGGCGTTGTTGCGGCGGCTCCGGAAAAGCAACCCGTGCTGTTGAGCGATGCCCCGCTGCCCGCAGGCCATACCCCGGCAACGGCCGTCGCCGGATGGCTGGCGGGACTTCTGTAGACTGAATTATCGCGCAACGCTTTTACGCTCATCACCGGACCGCAGTATCACTGCTGCCCGATGTAGCAGTCCTTGCGGCCGGCGGCCCGCACACGGCAGTACACCGCGGGCCGCCATCATATCGGCTGAACCCGCACGCGCCACCGATCATGTCCCGGTTTACCGCATTACCACCGGATTGTTTATGATCCGCCGATTAAAACACCCACAAGAAATACCACGATTCCGCCGACCACGCCCGTGAATGCCGCCTGCAGGAAAGGGGTGTCCATATACCGGTGACGGATGAAACTGATGGAAAACAATTCCACAATCACGACCGCCACCGCCACCGTCATCGCGACGTGAAAATTCGGAATTAAAAACGGCACGGTGTGGCCGATGCCGCCGGCGGTGGTCATTAATCCGCACACGGCACCGCGAATCAGCGGGTGGCCGCGCCCGGATAAGGATCCGTCATCGGATTGGGATTCCGCAAAAGCCATGGAAATGCCCGCGCCAACGGACGCCGCCATACCTACCAGAAAGGCCTTGAAGCTGTCCTGCGTAGCCACGGCGGCGGCAAATACCGGTGCCAGTGTGGAAATGGACCCGTCAATAAGACCCACAAGTCCCGGCTGCACAATCTGCAGCACAAACAACCGGCGCTCGGCCGCAGCTTCTTCATGCTTAACGGATTCAGGGACATGCTCCGCTTCCAATGTTTCAGCGGTGGTGGCGTGTTTGCGTTCCGCCTCCGCCAGATCAATCAGAAGCTTGCGGATGGCCGCATCCGTCGCCCGGGTGGCGGCCTTCTCATAATACCGGGTGTTTTCGAGTTCCATAATCTCGGCCTGCCGGCGCATGGCGTTCACGCCGGATTTCATAACCAGCCAAAGCGGGCGGCGCTTGATAAATCCCTTCACATCATCGCGCTTGATCAGTGGAATATGCTCGCCGAATTTCTCCCGATGCAGTTCAATGAGTTTGTGCCGGTGCTCCGATTCCTCCGCCTGCATTTCGGTGAACATTTTGGCCGAAGCGGGAAAGGTCTTTGAAAGATTATGCGCGAACTCGCCATAAATTCTGCCATCTTCCTCTTCCTGTCCAATCGCCAGGGCAAGAATTTCCTGTTCGGTAAGGTCCTTAAAGCTTTTCGCCACAAACAACTCCAAATATCAACACGCCAATAACTACCATGCCATTATAAACGCCGCGAACATTAAGGAAACACGCCCGATTCTGAACATAGCACGGCGATGTTTCCATTCTCATTGATCGTATGAGCACCCGCAACTTTTGGCATCTGCTCAGCGGCCCCGCACGCGGAGCAATACAGTTCACCCGGGCGTGCCAACGCCGAGGCTACCGATCTTTTTTATTGACCGCCGGCCGGGACGCAAATTGCCACCGCCGGCGAACGCGAATTGCTTCCACCGCAGTTCGACCGATGCCCCAAATCGAGCTTTGCCCGGCCCGCGGACGCACACGACAGGCCGTTTGGTCCGTCATGGCACCAGGGCGTAATCCTCCGTGCCAAACTTCCCGACTTACTGTAAACTTAGCGCTGTGAACTTGGAGCTGCCGCATGAACATTATGGTCATTGGAAGTACTGGACAACTCGGAGCCGACCTGGTTGCCGCTTTGCCGCAGGCCGGCTTGCAGGGGCTGCCCGTCCGCGGGCGGCAGGATCTGGACATTGCCAATACGGCCGCCTTCGCCGCTTACCTTGACCAGCATCAACCCCATGCCGTTATCAATACTGCCGCCTTTCACAATGTGGATTTATGCGAAAGCGAGCCGGACAATGCGTATCGCGTTAATACGCTGGCCGTGCGGGGTATGGCCATTGAATGTCAAAAACGCGGCATCCTGCTGTTTCAAATCGGCACAGACTACGTCATGGACGGCCCGGCAGACTCCCAGCCGCTGCCGGAAACCGCGGCTGTGCATCCCAAAAGCATTTACGCCCTGACACGATTCGGCGGCGACTGCATGACCCTTACCCATGCCCCGACCATGGGGTATGTGGTGCGAACCTGCGGACTATTTGGCATGGCCGGATGTAAACTCAAGGGCGGCCTGAATTTTGTGGACACCATGATTACCGCGGCCCGCGCCGGCAAACCCATGCGCGTGGTGGCTGATCAGATTGTCGCCCCAACGCCCACGGATGATCTGGCCCGGCAATTGATCCTCATGATCCAGCGCCGGCCCGCGCCGGGCCTTTACCATGCCGTATCGCACGGGCAGTGCTCCTGGCATGAATTTGCATGTACCGCGTTGACGCTGGCTGGGATTAATCACCCCATAGCACCGGTCAGCAGCGGTGAATTTGCCGCCCCGGCGCACCGCCCCGGCTATTCGGTGCTCGATAACGCCCGCCTGCGGCAACTCGGCATGGACATCATGACTCACTGGCGCAGCAGCCTGCAACGCTACGTCGAAAAAAAATACCCGCGGAATAAATAACGTATGCTTCGCCATCCAACCTTGTGGGTTGGAACTTTGCGGGAGAAGATATGAAATGTCCGGATGGCGGCGAATGTTAACTTTCTAATCCAAAGCGGTTGATGCGGCGGATTGGCAACCGCTGCATCGGGCAATGAGTGAACCATGATCAAAAAGCTGCAAACCATGCGATTCTGGCAGAGCTGGCGTTTCTGGCTTATGGTGGCCATCGGTACCGGAATTGCCTGGCGGGTGACGGATTACCTGCTGCGTTTCCCCATCTGGGATGATGAAGCCTCGTTGGGATTGAATATTGTACATCGCAGTTACCTGGGTTTGTTGCACCCGCTGCGGTATGGGCAGGTTTGTCCCATCGGCTTTCTCTGGATCAGCAAATGTCTCATCGACACATTCGGTACGGATGTCTGGGTGTTGCGATTCATACCGCTGGTTGCCGGAATCGCCGCGGTGTTGCTGGCCTGGCGCGTAACGGGAAAAGTGGCGGGACGGCGCGTGGGCCTGCTGGCCACCGCTTTAATTGCCTGCTCGCTGGCAACCAATCGCTTTGGTACGGATTTCAAGCCCTATTCGATGGATCTGCTTCTGGCGTTGATCATTATCGGTTTGGCATTGGTGGCCATTCGCAGGCCGCGCGATTATCGCCCGATATTATTTCTGGCCCTGCTGACGCCTCTGGCCCTTGTGTTATCTTATCCCAGCGTATTTGTACTCGCGGCGGCGTGGGCGGCGCAATTGCCAACATTGTGGCGATGCCGGAATATGCTGTGGCGCGTCATGTATGTCGGCTGGGCCGCTGTGGCCGCCGGCAGCTTCGCCGTAATTTATTTTACGGTTATCCATGGCCAGATGCGACACACGCACACATTTATGCAGGAATTCTGGAAGGCCGCTTTCCCGCCGCACAGTTGGGCCATATTCCCCTGGCTCATTGATGCGCATATATCCAATATGATGAGCTACCCGTTTGGTGGCTCCAAGGGCATTGCACTACTTATAGCACCGCTGGTGGTTGTCGGAATTTTACGATTATGGAAAAAGCGCCGCGCCGCTGAACTGATTCTGCTCCTTGGACCGTTTGTATTAACCTTCATCGCCGCTTACCTTCATAAATACCCGTACGGAGCGGATTCGCGCGTGGAGCAGCACCTGGTTCCCTCCATTACCATTCTTGCCGCTCTTGGCGCTGTGACGCTTGGCGCATTGGCTGTCAAAAAATCCCGGAATCTCCGCGTTTGGCGTAACGCCGCCAACATTCCGGTCGCTGTGATGGTGATCTTCGCGGTTGTGATGATCGGTAAAGACACCTGCTACCCCTGGCGAACCAGGGCACCGTTGCTGGCGCAAAAGTTTATTGGCAATGTATTCCGTCACGCGGGCACTGACACCAAAATTGTCATCCTGAACAAGCACCCCTTTCGCTATTCGGTTTTACTGACCTGGCAACTGGCAACCGCTCCGCATCCATTTTTGATTCTTCCGGAACTCGGTAAGGCCTGGCTGGCTACGGCCGGAGATAACCTCTGGATGCTGCATTTTCATTTCAGCGATCGCAAACCTATTTCCGCGGCAATATTGCAGGACTTCCAACACCACCAGCAGCCCGAGCGAATTACCGCCAACATCACCCGGCGGCTTTTTGAACCCTTCAGCGGCCAGAAACCCGTTTACATGCAGGCTCTGCACATTGTGCCGAAACACTGAGAGCCTGCTTGAAAAGTCCGATGCGGGTTCAATGGCTTGGCAAATGGATGGACGCAAGGACGCAGATCCGCAGCATATTTCTGAATATGTTGAGAATTGAGCACGCCGCAGACGGCCGTGCCGCCCCAATCAGAATCCCGCTCCACAGATTGGGCAGAGTTGTAAACCACGGGGGTAGCCACAGAGATCGCCGAGGACACCGAGATTATTACCGCAAAAGCGCGAGAACAGTATTGGTCAGTATTAGCAGTATGGGTCAGTAGATTCAGTATTGACAGTATTGGTCAGTATTGGTCAGTAGATTCAGTATTGGGCAGTATTGGGCAGTATATGCAGTATTGACAGTAGACGCGGAACCTGGAACCTCGAACCTGGAATTTAGCATTTGGCATTTGCAATAGGGAATTTCACCACCAAGGCACGATGGCAGTAATTGTTCGGTATCTGCAGTATTGGCCAGTAGATTCAGTACCTGCCCTGTACGGCAGGAATCATTGCTTCCCGGCGCGCCGGGAGTCATGGGTCATTGGTCATTGAGGTTCCCTCCGTTTCCTCTCTGTGAATACAATGGTTTGTCGCCACAATGGCGCAATTACAGTGGCTGATCAGTATGTGCAGTATTGGTCAGTAGATCCAGTACCTGTCCCCGGGAGCCGGGAATCGTTGAATCCCGGCGCGCCGGGACTCGTTGCTCGTTGCTCCCCGCCGTGCCGGGACTCGTTGCTCGTTGACTATGTGCCATTTTCCCATTGCGTTCGCAAGCAAGCGAATCGATGTTGCAGAGGCGGTCATACACCCCTTTGCGAAATACGCTCCACCGCCGAATTTGCATTTAAAGCGGAAAACGGGCATAATACAGTTCTCGGCAGCGGACATCCCATGAGGATTCTTGTGCCGGGCGCATCTAACAAGCGGCGGGAAGCCAGGCTTGGCAGGTGCTATAATTGATGGCGATCAAATATTGATCGCTCCGTAGAGTCCCGAAAAAATCGGGAGTAGCTCGCCGCAAGGCTGAAGTAAAAGCAGCCCGACGAGCGGACAGAGAAGCAAAATAGAACGCGATATTGATCGCTCCGTAGAGTCCCGAAAAAATCGGGAGTAGCTCGTCGCAAGGCTGAAGTAAAAGTAGCCCGACGAGCGGACAGAGAAGCAAAATAGAACGCGATATTGATCGCGGGGTAGAGCAGTCTGGTAGCTCGTCGGGCTCATAACCCGGAGGTCGCAGGTTCGAATCCTGCCCCCGCTATTAAAAAAGCCGGCCAAAAGCCGGCTTTTTTAATAGAGCAGGTGAAAGTAGAACAGGCGATCAGGAGAGCAATTAAGGCTTGGGGAAAGAGGAAATCCTACGGCCGGCAATTGGCTTCACCTGCTTACCTGCTCAGCTGTTCACCTGCTCAAGCACAACCTGTAGCACCGGCCAAAAGCCGGCTTTTTTAATAGAGCAGGTGAAAATAGAACAGGCGATCAGGAGAACACATAAGGCTGGCTTAAGAGAATTGCTACCGCGAGAATTTACACCCCACGTGCTCGGAGTTTTTTTCGCAAGCAGGCGAAAAAAAAGCGGAGTCCCGACGCCTCGGGACGGCCTACTCTCACCTGTTCACCTGCTCAAGCACAACCTGTAGCACCGGCCAAAAGCCGGCTTTTTTAATAGAGCAGGTGAAAAATAGAACAGGCGATCAGAAGGTCCTGGGGCGTTTTGAGATGGTGTCCAATGGGCGGGCTGCTTCATCGGTCTAAAGCCTCGCGGCTGGGAGTCACTGCGATTCGGTGATTCCATTTGGTGGCTTTTAGGCCCGCGGGTGTAGCCGATGGCGTTCATGGTTTGAGACTCCTTTTCGCCTTGATTTTGTCGGCAGCTTCGTATCCTTCAACGGTCAATTTGAAGGCGTCCCCCTGAGATCCGACAGACTCGACCAGGCGGTCCTCTTCGAGTTTGCGCAGTGCTCGAAGAAACCTAGCGCATTCCCGATTGTCTTTACCATTGTTCAGCTCTTTGTTGTTAGTTTTTATTACTCCCCCAGCTTGGTATTTGAAATACGATATATTGTTGCCTGAGTCGTTCGAGGCTTCGAGAAGGATCGCTTCTGCTTCTGTGCTTAGCTCACGAACAGGCTGGTCGTGAATTGGTCGGGCTTGCGAACCAGTGGGTGTTTCGTTGATAAGGAGCGCAAGGTCGTGGGACAACTGATTTAAGAGGTCTTCGGCCTTGGTGTAATTTCTGTAAAATCTGAGATCCTCGCAGTTCTTTTTGAAGCCCGCGAGTTCCAGGGACGATTCTGCGGCATCTCGTGGCACATCGCCGGTGCAGAAATACACCAGCATGGGCCTCGCGGTTTTCCGGTATTCTTCTATTTCGTGGCGGGTTCCGGGCCCCAGTTTATTACGTAAGATGGCCACCAGGATATCTGCTTGTTGAACGAGTTGCTTATCAATGCCTTTCTGGGGATTTTCCGCGAAGTTCGGCGCCTTGTCTTTGTTCCAGTGGCGCGGCAAAAGAATTAACTGCTTTGGTTTCGCATTTGCGGCGTTCCATTGCGAGACCGCCTTAAAGGCGAAGTCCAGCTCCGTATTGGAGTCAGTTGGGGCCGCCAAGAAAAGCTCCCAGACCTTTGCATCAAATCCCACGGGCATGTGTCCTTATAAATTAGAATTATCCTCGGCAGTATAAACCTTGCTCGCGGGTGGCACAAGCATTGGCCGGGCGAGCGCGGTGAGAATTGGGTACGCGTGCCCAGTGCGGCGCTGGCAAGCGACTGCTGTGCCATGCCAGGGGAAGAAGAGGAACAGGGGACTGGGGGCATTGGGGCCATATTTCTCTCGGGTCTTTCGGTCCGTTGGCTTAGCGGTCGCGAAAAGCTGCCGCCGGCGGTGTTCGGCAAACCGTTGCCACGTTAACTCGTAAGCTGATAGCGGATGACAATCTTGCCTTGCACAGGTTTCCCGGAAATGACACGAGGCCGAAACCGCGCCTGCATCAGGGCATTGATAATGGCTCGGTCGATCCCGGCGTGCCCTGAAGATACCAGTACCTGCACGCTGGCGACGGTTCCGTCGCGTCGAACGGTAACCTGGAATTTTGGGTTAGTCAGATGCGCAGGCCATGCAAACCGATATCTCAGCGGCATGATTGGATTGGGTGGGGGTACCACAACGTCGCCAGTGGCGGAGGCAAGACCCGATTGCGGTCCAAGCTACGGCGGTGACGTGGCACCGCTCGAGCCCGGCCGGGGAACGCGTCCAGTTCGTTCCAACACAGCCGCCGAAATATCCAGGAATGTTCCCCCGGTTTCTCGCGAGATTTTCCGCAACAGTATGTCGAGCGTCGGGTCACCGCTGGCAAACGTGTCCACGGAAACGTGCCGACCCTTGTTCAAGAGATCGATTCGTCTAACAAGCCGCGGATCAAAACGGACGCTGGTTAAAAGCAGCACGGTGCTCGCTCGCATTGCCCAAGCGGCCTGAAGTGGCCGAAGAAATGGCTCAAGCATCCCCGCGCTACGGCCCTCAGCAATAACCGTATTTAACTCGGCTGTCACCCGGGCCCTGTTCGCAGCGGTCGCGCCCAGCAGCCTGTTCGCAACAAGAATCCTGTATTTGCTCGCAAATACGATTACCGCAAACTCTTGGCGCGGCGATAGGGAGTTCATCGCACGTTCCACAATCGAGCGCAGCAGGTACAGTTTTCCAACGGCGGCACCCGAGCGGTCGAGGACAAATATAATCCGTTTCCCAGCAAGATCCGGGCCGAATATCCCTGAGGTATGGTGGGCCTGCGATCTCTCGGATCGCGATGACAGGTCGGATCTTAATTGTGCATTGGCCAGCTTGAGACGGTGCATATCCATCACGACCGCGTGTGCATCAAGAGATTTCATTGCGGCCTGCACGCGGTTCTTGATTTCCATGATCTCATGGCGATCGGCGGAAAGCACTGCATGCCGGAATGCGACTTCCGCCTTGGCCAGTTGCGCCTCGGCCGCAGTCACCAACACGTCCCGGCGCTTCTCCGCCCTGGCCATGACCGGATCGGTCCCGGCATACGTTTCGGGAACGTGGAATCCCGGCGGAAATGGCCGTCCTGCTTTCTCGTCGTCGAGCCGCCGGCGCACAGCAGCTATGAAACCCTGGATGGTCACAACCGATTGCGCATTTTCCGCCCGCATGGCGGCGATACTGGCCTTGTGCAGGTCCGCAAGTTCGTTACGGTCAGCGGTAATGACGCCCTGCCAAGCCAACTCCTTGTTCTTGGCCAGCGTCGCCCTCGCCGCCGCAATGCGTTGCAGCCGCGCCGCCGCCAAATTATCCGCCGTCGCCGGGCACAGGCAAACGAGGATCGACAGTGCCGCAACAACTCCGGTGCCCAGTTTGTCCAAGTTCCATTTCATCCGGTTTACCCCGCACCAAAATAGCCTTACGCATGGCCAGCGGCTTGTTTGGCTACCGGGCCAATGCGTGCCCGCACAAAAAGTTCGATCACTCTGATAAGTATAAGGCCGCACTGGGGAAACTGAAACCGCTCACGAGCCGTTGCGCCTGCCAAAAAACTCCGCCCCGGCGGACTTGCATCGCCGGGGCGGGGTATAGGGTAGAGAGTTTTATATTTCACCGGGCACAAGCAGATCACGCCTGGTGTTTTGTTTCATAGTCCATCACCTCCGCACGTAAATAACGAACCATGCCGTTGGACCACGGTGCGAACACCCGCGAGTTGAGACCGGAAGGACAGGGGTTGCAGGAGACGTTCAGGAATGTGCCTGAGGTTACCGATCTGGGCTCTGATTGAGAGACACGAGGACGTCTGATCTGCTGAACCGAGCGGTCCCGACCATGATGATGGAGCGGGACGGGATGTTGAGCCGGAGGCGGCTAAGGCGGGCGGAGTCATCCAACTTGCTTAAAATAGGCAACTTGACCCCGTGATCAAGCTGGTGTATTTTGTCAACATGGCCCGGATCGAACAGACCATCCTGCGCGATATCCAACGCCGCCTGGCCGAGTTTTTATCGCTCTCGCCAGACCAGGTTGAGCCCCAGCCCGAGTCGCTATTATCGGGCAGCGTTGACCTCGATTTCTTGGTGCGAGCGGCAGGATACCGCTTTGCCGTCGAGTACAAGTCGCGCGGGGATGCCGCTGAGGTTGGTGCGGCGGTACGCTTGGTCCAGCGGGCGGCAGCCGGTTCTCGCACCAAACTGATCCCCCTGGTGGTCGCCCCCTATATCGGGGAGGTGGGTAGGAAGATCTGCGAGGATGCCGGCATCTGCTGGCTGGACCTCTCCGGCAATGCCCATCTAGTGGCACCAGGGCTGCGGGTGAGCGTTCTGGGTCAACCCAACAGGTATAAACGATCAGGACGCCCCAAGACCGTCTTTGCCCCCAAGAGCTCCCGCATCGCCCGCTGGCTGCTCATGGACCCGGAGCGGGAATTCACCCAGCGGGAGCTCGCCAAGGCCGCCGGTTTGGATGAAGGTTTCACCAGCCGGATCGTGCGGCATATGCAGCAGCAGGACCTGGTGGTTCGCTCCTCAAGCGGCGGGATCAAGCCGCGCGATCCGCGGGCTTTGCTCGCGGCGTGGCGTGAGGCTTACGATTTCTCACGGCATCGAGTTGTGCGCGGTCACATCGCCGCGCGCTCGGGCGATGAAGTGTTGCATCGGCTATCCAGCCGCCTGCGCCACGACGGGCTGGAGTATGCAGCCACCGGCCTGGCGGGAGCTTGGCTCTTGAACCAGTTCGCAGGGTTCCGCCTGGCAGCCATCTACGTGGCCAGCATGCCATCGGCCGAAGCGCAGCAGGCGATGGGGTTCCGCCAGGAGGAACGCGGGGAGAACATATGGCTGGTTGTGCCCAACGACGCGGGCGTGTTTGATGGCGCGGTGGAGCGTGACGGCATCTGTTGTGCCCATCCTGTCCAGGTGTATCTGGACCTCAAGGACCATCCCGAACGGTCGGCAGAAGCGGCCGAGTCACTGCGTCAGACGCTCTTTGGCAAGGTGAGCCATGTCTGACAAGCCCACTACCGCCGCAGGTTATTCTCCTGGGCAGGTCGCCAGGGTCCACGCCACATGCCTTTACCTGGCGACCAAGCTGGGCGATTTGATGCCCGAATTGGTGGTCATCGGCGGGCTGGCACCAACGCTCCTGATCGATCAGCAGAATCTACCGCAGAACGTCACGGCATATGTCGGCACGATGGACCTTGATCTGGGGCTGGCGTTCGCACTGGTCAACGAAGAACGCTACCGAGAAGTAGTCAAGCGCCTGCGGAACGCAGGATTTGAGCCGGATAAGAACGACGAAGGCAAACCCACCCGCCAGCGCTGGCGGATCAGCGATCCACCCGTGACGGTGGATTTCCTCATCGAGCCGCAGGACAGGGGACAGAAGCCGGGCTCGATCTTCTCACTCACAGCTGATTGGGGCGCAATCGTGGCACCGGGTTTGCACCTGGCGTTTGAGAACAACAAGCTCATTACGCTCACCGGCCAGACTATCGCCGGTGAAGATGTCGTCGGTGGGCGACAAGTACGGGTCTGCGGGGCCGGTGCATTTGTTGTACTGAAGGCTCTGGCCTTCCACATCCGGGGGGAGAACAAGGATGCCTATGACCTGTTCTACCTGCTGCGCAGCTACGGCCAGGGCATAGCTGACGTGGCGGCGGAATTGCGGCCGCTTCTTGCCGATCCTTCTGCCCAAGAGGCCATGAACCACCTGCGTAACGACTTCCATGGCTTCAATTCCCTTGGTCCGCGACGGGTAGCGGAATTCCTATTCGGGCGAGCCGACGAACCGACCCAGGCCGACGTGGCGGGTTTCGTGCGCGACCTGCTCAAAGCCTGCGCCTAACGGCCATCACAATCTTGCACACAGAATCACCCCGGTGACTCAGCAAATGCGCGGTGTTTGGAGCAGCTGAGTGGCCGAGCAGCAGGGCACTGGCGTTTCGAGATGGCGTCCAACTCAGCCGCCGTGGAAGATATAAAATTCGGCTGCGATCCGCTGCCCAAGCTGTCCGCAGGCCAAATTCCCTTGGGGTTGCCTGGACTATTCAATTTCAGTGTCTGAGGTTCCATTTGGACGAATGGCCGCTGATCTTGCCGTAGCAGCGCGGTGGCTGAGTTTTTTAGTCAGCATATTGTCAATTGGGGAAGGGCGGTGAAATGTTTGTCGCGGGTAAAGTGTCCAGGGATATTCGCACGCCTTCACCGCCACATTTCCGGATCAACCTGATCCTGCGCGGCTATGGCGGCGTCAAGATCGGAATCTTCCTTCCATGTATTTGCCATAAAATCCAGATCGTGGTGGCGGATTTTCCGGTGCGGCAATCCCAGGCCCGTGGCGAGGATATCCACCGCCGCCTGATTGATGCTTTTCCCGTGCGATTGCGCGTAATGGCGTGATGCCCTATCCACCCGCAGCGGCACGCCGCGAATGGTGTATTGTCGGCCCGCGGCAGGGTGCCTTCTTTTCATGCCTGCATCAAAGGCATCGTATGCCTGCACTGCAACGGCGGCTGCGGCCGCGGAACAGGTGAGGGTGGAACCGGTGCGGGTAGAGCGGGTGAGCAGGAGAATCCGGGGACATCGGGTGTGCCTGCTGATCTACTGCTTCGGAGAGATTGAAGGATCGGAATTCGTTGACAGCATTCTGGATGTCCCTGGATTAATCCGGGACGCCTCGCCATTCGCTGTGACCGCACCGGGTAAAGCGTTTCGGTAATTTTATTCCCGCATTCCGCCAGTTGATTATCTACAGATTTGCTGTGGCCCGGATTGTGGCGGTCCATGGACGGTTGTGGCCGGCGGAGGATAACGCGTTGTTGTGTTGGCAAAGCACACCGTCGGCTGCGCCGGCAATAGCCGCAGACGCCAGCCGCTACGCACCTGGATCGGGAATAATCAAACAGGTGCGGTGCCGCGATTGGCACCGCACCTGTTGCCGCTGGTGGGTCAAATGATGCCATTCGCGTGCCGCACGGTGCACATGCGGCACACGAAGGCTCTGCTCTTAAAGCTTCGCCGCCATCCGCCGCCGCAAGGCTGCGCCCCCCAGCAGCGCCAGCGATCCAACCCCGACTAAGCCGGCGCTGGCGGGAATCGGAGTGGCCTCGAAATCGTAAGTTGTCGTTCCCGTGGAGGTTCCGATAGACACATTATCAACATATCCTTGGTAGCTATAGGGATGGCTGCCATAGCTTCCTCCCCCTGCCCAGCCAACGATCAGGTAGATGCCTTCAATCGTCGCGTTGGAAAAACCAGGGTAGCTGAGATAAGTGTTGATCGATTGAACAGTACCGTAGGTGCCGCCCGACCCCGGCCCCATCAGCTTGTAGTCAGGAGCCTTGCTGCTATAGGCGCTGTCGGCCCACCACCCGCCCTTTTCTGCGTTCCATGTCTGCCAAGTGGACATCGTCGTCGCACCTTGGTCAGGTAGCGTCGAATTTCCCGTGCTCACCGTTTGGTACGGGGGTTCAAAGAAGATGGAGTCAGTTGGATAACTTGAGTCGCCAGTCGTAACTTTTAATAGCATATAGGGAAGTTGCTGGCCGTTATTGTAGGCATCATATGTGGAATAGCTCAAAGCGGTGATCTCGGACAACTTCGTCCCGTTATAGGCGTTGGTGTAGATGAGCGCCGCGTCCCCCGCATTTCCATCCGTTGGGGAAAGCGCTAATTCGGCGCTCCCAGTGCCCAAGGGAGGAGCGGCCGGGCCGGTGACCATCTGCGCGACGTCCCCACTTCCGGCCTGTATAGGCTTCCCATTGCTATCCCAGAATTGGAATGCCCATCCATCCATGTTGGGTGGTGACACAACCACTGTCCCGGCTTGAGATACCTCTCCGAGGCCGAATACGGCTGCCACCGCCATCCCCGCCAATCCAATTCCAGTCTTTCCGATTCTACCACTCATTGCAGTCTCCTTTGCTTCCGAGCGGGCACGGCATGGCGCAGGAAATGTTCGGCCATGCGGCCTGCTCATCCAACCAAATGGATTTCCATGGCCGGCCGGCTGGAACAACCCAGCCGGGAAATGCGGCCGAAAACCCGCGATGCCCCTGAACGTTTCCGTCCGGGCGACATTCGTTTTGGTAATTTGCGAGCCAATGCGCCGATGCGTGAGCATCGTCAGGCAAAAGCACGCTTTCTGAACTCCATCGGTTTGAGGATGGAGCATCACTTGGGGGTGTCACACAGCAAATTGTGAACGTGACTCTCCCGGCCACTCCCTTGACCTATAATGAGCATATATATCCAATTCACTGATCTGTCAAGTATTTTTTATGATTTTTTTTTAATTTCTTTTAATATATTTTCTAACTCTGGCATTTATATATACTTACAATTATCGATGGAAATAAAAAAAAGTGAGCTGTGCGTAATTAATGAACGCCGAAAACTTCCAAACCAGACCGGGGCCCTCGGCGGAGAGCCAATGGCTGCATTCACGCCGTACTGCAAGCATTGCGCGAAACGCTTGCGCAGCGCATGAGCCTACGCAAAAGCCCGCAGCACGCCAATTCCAACCCAGTTTGCACCCGTCCCGCGCAAATCGCACATGGAGAGGCTCCGCCGCATTCCGGCCGCGTTGCTCAGTTAAATAGTCCGTAATGTTTGTAAATTTTGGAGCAGGTCAGGCTGTAGTGTTCCACCACACCCTGACGGTTAAACAGAATCACCAGAGATTTTCGGGTGCCGCGGGCATCTGCGATGGCGAATCGGATTGGCTTCCCGGCGGGATGACATGGACCGCGGATACGGGGAAAGGCAATTAACAATGACTCCCGGCGAGCTGGCGTTGAATCTGGAAGCTGGAGGAGACGAAAGAAAAAACCAACCGCAAAGAAACGAAAGGACGCAAAGAATCGTTCAGGTAAATATTTTGTCTTTGTGGCTTTGGGGTCTTGTGGTGGAAAACATTTTTTGTTCACAAGGAGGAAGCAGAGGTGGGGGGAGGGTGTTACGGAACAGCGATTGCTGAATGGCACATGTCCCGGAACATCGGGATGGAACCTGGAACCCGGAACCTGGAAGCTGGAAGAGCCGGGAAAAGATTACCAACCGCAAAAGAAGCAAAAGAACGCAAAGAAGTGGTTAGGTAATTAAATACTCTTCGTGTCTTTGTGTCGTTGTGGTGAAAAGCGTTTTTTTGTTCACAAGGAGGAAGCCGAGGGTGCCACAATGAATCCCGGCTCGGGCGGGTATATGCGATGGCGGGTTGGATCGGTTTTGTGGCGCGATGGGGTGGACCGCCCCGGCGCGCCGGGAAACAACGAGCAACGATCAACAACCAATAATGAGTGACGGATGTCATGTGGTCTTCTGCGCGCCGGAGCGGCAGGTGGGTTCGGCAAGTCAAGATTCATGTTCCAAAATCCAGATGCTCAATGCCAAATGCTCGGTGCTCAATGCACTTCAACCGCGCTATCCGCGCCAGGAGCTTTACCCCGTGCGCGCCGGGCGGTTTCTTGCCGTTTCTGTTGATTTGGAGGCGAAAGGGAACCGCAGATCCCGGCGTGCCGGGAACCAATGGGCAACGAACCCCGGCTCGCCGGGGAACAATGATGTGACAACTTTAGATCAGGACTTGACAGCCGTGAAGAGCTTGCAGAATTTGCCACAGACCCGTCCCGGAGTAATATGTTCCGCGACGCTTGCATTGCTCGACAAAGTTTATTACTATCCGTTCTGGTAAGTGGTCGTAACCCCCTAGGAAGGAGAGCTGCCGCAATACACTTGTATTAGGTCTTTCATCGCTCGGTTTGAATCGTTGTTTTCGGCTGTCAGATGCTGCTGCATCAGCAGTTTCGGGAGGACGGTCCTCCCTGCTCCGAAAGCGTCGTTTCGGAGCGGCAATCCCGGTATAGTCGGGGCGCAATCCTCACCTTGGGGCGAAAACCGCCTTTTAACGAAGCTCGCTTTTTTTGAAAAGGAATTTGGTATGGTCAAGATGGTCAATTGCAAACAGCTCGCCAGCCGCCGGCTGGCCGTATCCGCAATAATCGCACTTGGAACTTCAGCCGCCGGGGCGTTACCGGTATCGGCCGCTTCCGTAAATCCGTGGAGTATCGGTGTGGTGAGCTTGGGAAACATCGGCTCGTCAACCAAGCCATATACCGCAGATTTCCAAGGGAGCGCCGCCGCAGTTGGAGATGCCTATTTTAGCTCCTTCAGTTTGGATTCCGGCACCAACTCCCCCTCCGGCGGATATTCTTATTACGGTGGCGGCAACTTTTCGCTTGACGGGGGCACGGTTTACCGAGGCGGAGTGCAAACCACCGGCAACATCACGCTGACGTCGGGCGGCATCAATGGGAATCTGGATGCGGGCGGAAGCCTGTTTGGATCAGGGGGCCAAGTTAGCGGAAATGCGATTCTCGGGGGAACCAACCAAAGCTCGCTGAACTCGGGCGTTACCGTAACCGGAAAAACGTCAACGGGCCAAATGTATAACCCGGCCTTCCAAGTCAGTTCGCTAACGAGTTTTTTTAACGGCGCCTCCGCCGCATACAATCAAGCGGCCGACGCTGGCTACACCGACCAATATGGTGCGGCGACAATTGATATCAGCAAGCTGGGGTTGGGAACGCACTACGTCACAATTCCCGGCAGCGTTCTGGCGGGCGACTACGGCGTGACAGTGACTGGCGTTGCCGGCCAGACACTGATAATTAATGTCACAGGGGCGACGGTAAATCTGGGCAGCTTGGCATTTTCCTATCACGGCATTACGCAATCCAATGTTTTGGTCAACACAGATGCCACAAATCTGACCATTAATGGTGGAAATTCATTCGGTTCCGGCTACGATCTGTTGGCACCGACTGCCGCGGTTGATTACATCAGTGGCAGCTTTTACGGCGAGCTTGTGGTCGGTAGCCTGATGGGCGGAGGAGAGCAGGATGGAGGGCCTTCCTTTGCTCCACCGGTTGGCCCGGTCGCAATCCCGGCCGGCCCGCTCCCAGTCCCGGCCGACGGAGCGTTGGTCGCAGCTGGATTAGTCGGCCTTGCCGCACTGAAACTCCTGCGACAAAGAATCTGATCCCGTCCATCGTGGAATCTACAACGGGGCTGGCCGCCACCCCAGGGGGGCGAAGTGCTTGACTTGCTATCCCCTGACAGAGTTGTTGCCGTGATGCACGGTTCCCTGCGACTGGAACCGACGAACGGCCTGGATCACCGCGCCGAAACAGGGGGCATCGCACGGCGCTGTAACCGCAGTTTAATCGCTGTATTTTCCGGTGGGCCACCAGGAACAAACAGGCACCATTCAGCACAACCGGGACCAGAGCTGCGGGGTCGGAGGAGGTGGCAGCCGGCCCTTGCGGTCTGGCTCTCCGTTGGCCGAACGGGCCGTGCCGCCAATTTTTCTGATCTGCGCGTGTAGACTATCGCGTTGGTGGTGTATTGCTTCTAATTGATAGTTCGCCGACGGCAAAACAATTACCGCGACGTAGGGACAACAACATGTAGCAATCCATTTATCGTCATGTGTTGGCACAATTATTTGAGCGGCTGCGCGCGAGTGCTTTCGGGCGCGAACCGGGAGATCGCTACCAGAAAGTGGAATTTCACCCTGGTAGCGAATGCTGTAATATCCGAGGCTCTGGCATGAAGGGATGCTTTATGGCGAAAACCCACATCAATAAACCGAGGCGTTCACGCCGCTTGGTGCCGTCCGTTGGCCGCCGGGCTAAAGTTTGCTTCGGCCGCAGCAAGCTCCCGGTCGTCATTGTTGAAGATCGAGGGCCCGTGGGTTCTCTGGGCCGACGACTCGTACGCGTCCGGCCCGTTGGTAACGGGGATGAACTGGCCGCCACCTTCGAGGTCCCGGCGGACGAATTGGTTTTCCGTTGAGGGCAATCGCCCCTCCGGTAGAATCGATTATTTGTGTCGCGAATTGGCTGGTTGTCCCATCACTGGCGACTGAAAAAACACCGGACCCGCTCATGCCGCTTACATAAACCATATCAGCGCTTGCGGGGCCCGCAACCGCGAGCGCCAGCGCCGGGAGCGCCAGCCAGCTTACCAAACGTGAGATCGTGCCCATGGGAACCTCCATCAGCTACCCGCATCCTACCCAAACCCATTTCTCAGCAGAACTGGTAACAGCACTGAGTTGCGGCGGGTTGGTCGCAAATCAATTCATTATCCCACCTCGGAATCTGGGTCGATTCACACGCACTGTCAAGATTCTTCTTGTAGACTTTCTTCCGCATAATCGTCCGACGCGTCCCATAATGCCACTTCGCAGCGCTTGATCGTTTGAGAACGCCAGCCACCCCACCGGGGGCAGCCTGTCCTATGCAGTGTTACCAGGCTCTTTAAGTTGACATTAGCGACCCAGTCATGAAAATGTAGTTATCGGAGGTGAAACCATGTACCAGATCAAGCTTAATCCGACCGCGCTGCATGTGTTGGAAAGTCATCCGATCGCTGCCACCCTAATCATTGCGGCATCCATATTTGGCACGCGTGTTATCGCTTCTATTATTGTGCGTGGTTCCCGGCGGAACTCAACGTACTGTCCGCGCGTCAAAGAAACCGAAACTCTGCGCGGAGCCAACAACTTGCAAGCGTTGGAGGATTTGACTAAAAATCAGAAGAAATAGTACCGTGCTGTGGCACACGCCGACCTCATTTATTTTGGATCGCAAACATGCGTTCGGGGTTGCTCGGCTGCATTCCGGCCGCGTTGCTCAGTTAAATAGTCCGTAATGTTTGTAAATTTTGGAGCAGGTCAGGCTGTAGTGTTCCACCACGCCCTGACGGTTAAACAGAATCACCAGAGATTTTCGGGTGCCGCGGGCATTGTTTTCCACGGCACTGATAAATGGCAGAAAATCGGTGGTTGTCAGATGCAGCTTGGTGTAGTCATATTCCCATTGCTGGTTGCCCGCACTGTTGTACGAGACCTTCAAGGGGGCACCGAGTTCAGCTTTCACTTCTGATTTTGTGGTTTGCCCGCGGATGATTTTCCGGGATACTTGCCGCGGAGTGAGATGCTCAATCTGCTGGTTGCCCTGGCTGGAGCAGCCGGCGAGACCGGCGGACAGTATGGCGGCAAGCGCGATGATGGTAAAACGTGCAGCTTTCATGTGCGGACTCCTTATGAACGTTGATAATTGTCCGGTTTTAAATTGCCAAAGTCAAT
>JAJZJL010000086.1 GCA_021810145.1 Planctomycetota bacterium
GCCGCATTTCATAAACCAGCAGTCCGGCAATTTCATTTTCCGTCTGCCCCGCCTTCAAATGGGCTTTCAGCGCTTCAAAGCCGTGCTCCGCAATGGTAACGGCCTGTTCAATAAGCTTTATTTCATGGCTGTCTTTGATATTCCGCAGTTTAACGAGAATCTCCAGCACGGGCTTAAGACGAATTCCCGCCGGTTTGATAACCTCCCGAACCGCCGCCAATTGCCGCATGGTCAGGCTTTCTTCCTGAAGAGCCAGGGTGTGAATTTTCTGCTTGCGGCAAATTTTGACCACTTCTTCTGAAATGCGTTTTTTGCGCATAATCGCGTGAACCCATGGACATTCACGGGCAATCTGCTCGGCATAACGGAAATCGCTGACCAGCCAAACGTGATCGGAGGTTAATAAGGCCCAGGAATCATCGCCTTCAAATCCGGTCAGCCAGCTTACATCCGGAAAATAGTTGACCAGCAGTGCGTCGGCTTTCAGCTTTTTCAGTTCCGCTCGGGCCGCCTGCCAGCGATGCAAAATATAATCCGGAGGTTGGGGGACAGATTCAGCCATTCAGGGTTCTCCATAAGCCAGGACGAGAGTATAACCGCATAGGCGATTTGCGGCATCTTTTTTGAGGCACGTGGCGTGATCGCGCTGGCGAGGGGCGTGTATGGCGCTTTGCGCGGGCGATTTCCGTGGCCGTGGCGAACGTGGCGGAGTTTTTCAGAATCTTTTATTGAAAAATATAAACCGCTGCAAGATTGCTTTAGCCGTGGCGACTGCAACCCCGACGCGCATTGAGCTTGAAATCGAATATGCCCCGCCGCAAGATTGCTTTAGCCGTGGCGACTGCGACCGCACATACGAGTCCCTTTGTGTGAATCAACTGTCCGCCGCAAGATTGCTTTAGCCGTGGCGACTGCGACACCGGTTGCTGATACAGTGAATTTCAAGCGGGCCACCGCCGCAAGATTGCTTTAGCCGTGGCGACTGCGACACATATATATTCGCCCGAACATGCGAACATGCTCCCGCCGCAAGATTGCTTTAGCCGTGGCGACTGCGACATCCGGTGCGCGTGTGGACACCGGGAATGAGGTGATCCCGCCGCAAGATTGCTTTAGCCGTGGCGACTGCGACCCTGCCGCCAACACAGGATTAGACTTTGCGATACTCATCCGCCGCAAGATTGCTTTAGCCGTGGCGACTGCGACAAGTTTTTCCTTTGGCGTCACCGTCCACTCATAGCCCCGCCGCAAGATTGCTTTAGCCGTGGCGACTGCGACTATTACACAGTGAGCGTGTGCGAACATAATAAAGTCCGCCGCAAGATTGCTTTAGCCGTGGCGACTGCGACCCGGTAGAGATTTTCAACTTCTGCCATGGCAAAAGGCCGCCGCAAGATTGCTTTAGCCGTGGCGACTGCGACCCAGACGATCCGTAAAGCACACGCAGGCGTGAATCGGCCGCCGCAAGATTGCTTTAGCCGTGGCGACTGCGACTCTGGCCAAGGTGCGTCGCGTGATCCAGTAGTTCCGTCCGCCGCAAGATTGCTTTAGCCGTGGCGACTGCGACAATACAGTCCGATATATCCGATAGCCATTGATATCCGCCGCAAGATTGCTTTAGCCGTGGCGACTGCGACCCACCCCACCGCGGCCGCTGTATTCCGGCCACGCCCGCAGCGTGTTGCGAGCGCGAGGGCCTCCGTTGTGCAATCCTGCGTGGGCTTGGGAGCCGTCGTCTGCGATCCACCTTGAGATCAGGGGCGAAAATGTTTCGCGAGCACCGCCCGGGTATTGTGCCGGCGCTTAGGTGCTCGCAGGGGCGTCGCCGTTCTGCCACAATGTCAAAGAGCAATCCTGTGTTAGCCAATGGCGGAAGCTAACTGGTCGGTGGCGGAGGCCGAAGCTTTGTTCGCCGGATTCATTCTACGCGACCCGGAAAACCATGCAAGTCTGAAGGGCTAAATAATCGTGACCCTTGACCGGACATGGTAGGGCAGTCCCATTGCCTCGATGACCAGAGTCGCATCGCTGCTGCTTGGCCCCAGCGACACGAACAGCACCTGATCTTCCTGGTGGTTCACCAACTCCTGCACTTCGGCCTTAAGCTTCTCAAGCCGCAGGTCGTCAAGCGCACATTCGAAGACCGAGTACTGCAACCGCGTACCGAAGCCCTCCAGGCAGCGGGCGACCTTTCGCAGCCGCTTTGGGTCGCTGATGTCGTAGCTCACGAGATAACGGATGCGGCTCATCGTGTGGTAAATCCATGGTACGCCTGCGCTTCGCCACGCACGAAGCGCCAGAGTTGGCGGGCTTGTACCTCCAGCATCCGGCGATACGCCATTTTGTAGCCGAATTCCGGGTGGCTTACCTCCGTATCCAGTCTCCGGAACCAGGCCTCCCAGAAGGGGCGGCGGCCTTTGTCCGTCAGGAACGTGCCCGCAGCGCTCCGGATAAAATCCTCCGGGCCCAGCTCGCCGCGGTTGATCAGGGTAATGACAACCGAGTCCGCAACCAGCGGTCTGAATTCCTCCATCAGGTCCAGGGCCAGCGCCGGCCGGCCATAGCGGGGCTGATGCATAACGCCCAGGAATGGATCCAGGCCCACCGCGTAGCAGACCCCGGTAAGTTCCTTGGCGAGCATGGAATAACCCAGCGAGAGCAAGGCGTTTACCGGGTCGCGGGGAGGACGGCGGTTGCGCCCGCGCCAATCGAATTTCCAACCGTCGCGCCCCTTGAGCATCGACTCGAAAAGCTCGAAATAGAGCGCCGCGGCCGCGCCCTCAATGCCAAGCAGCGCCGTCATGTCCCGCGCCGCGGTGGTGGAGTCGCGGAAACCTGCCATAGTATTGGCTACGCGTTCCGGCACGTCGCCGTTACGCATAAGCATGACGCGCTGGTTGTGGATTTTAGCGCGGACAATTTCCCGGGCCAGTTGCAGCCTTGCGCCAGGCAGTTCGAAGAGCCGGTATTGCCCGCGGCGGGCATCGATGCCGCTGGCCGGCAGGCCGGTGAGCATTCCCAGGAACCGCCCCGCCGGTGAAAAATACGCGACCTCAATTCCGAGCTCCAGGCAGGATTCAACGGCTTGAGCCGTAAGTTGGATTGCCCCGTAACAATAGATAGCGCGGATTTGCCGGCCGGGCAGCTTGCGCACCGCCTCTCCCCTTACGCTGACCACCAGTTCATCGCCGCGCTGGCCGATCTGGGCACCGGGCACCTGAACGACAAGCACCTCGCGGTCATCACCGTTCGGGCGTGGGGGCTGCAGGGTTGGCTCCCTGCCTGATGATTCGGCGGCAAAGTCGATCGCCTCGAGAATTTTTCCCCGCATTTCCTCCTGGGCTTGGGCAACGAAGCCAAATTCCATTTGCCCGGAAGCGCCGCCCGGCCCGCGCTGCCTGGCCCACCAGAGCGACTCGCTGGGGAGGCAAACAGGATAGGCGGAGCAATACAGACACCGCACATCATTTCTAAGCGGGGGCGGGCATTTGCCGCTGGCGGCGACAGCCCGTGCCTCGGCAATCGCCCGGCGCACGCCGACAAACAATTCCTCGGTCAGTTCGACGGGCACGCGGCGCTTGTCCGCGGCGTAGTAAATCCATCCGCGGGCCACGCTGACCCCATGCTCCCGCAGCAGCAGCGCGTGCGCGGCAACCTGCAGAGCGTCAGACTCCTTCGCCACGCGGTCGCCTTCCGCGTCGCGGCGGGCGGAGCCTTTTTTGTAATCGACCACTTCGGCACCGTCGGGTCCCCCTTCAACGATGTCCACCACGCCGATAAGGCCCAACGATTCACTTTCCAGCCTCAGGCTGCGCAGGGCGGTTCCCTCGGGCAGGGCGTCGGCCATCGCCCTGGCCTTTTCCGCGTCGAACTTGGAAGGCTCGTCAACGTTTCGGTGGACACGTGAGCCGGCGGCAGTGTCGGCGTTTTCCTGGAAGATATTTTCGACCCACTGGAAATAGAAGAGGCGCGGGCAATAAGTAAAGTTGTGCAGCCGGCGTACCGGCATGGGTGGTTGTGGCTCAAGGCCACCCTGAGTTTGAATGGGAGATTCGGCCATAGCTCACCAAGGGAACTCCTCCCGCTCGGCTGGGCTTTCAGCGTTACCCGGCAGCGGGCCGTCCCAGCCGGCAGGGGGCTTAATATTCCGGGAACGAAGCCGTCTTGCGTTGACTTGCTTGATTCGTCTCCAGCATTCCCGCTTCACGCGTGTCCAATATATCTTACCTTTGGCCGCGCAAGCTCCGGCTTGATTTCCCGGCTCTGCATTGCGTCCGTCAAACGTCCGCGGCAGCGGGTAGCGATTCCGGTCGTCAACGCTCACACAATCCCGGACAGCGACATAAAGATAGGGAAACTTCCCTGTCTCCAGTTCCTCGCCGCCGTCCGCGTCCTCGGCGGTCACGCCCTCGTCCTCCGCTGTGCTGCTAGCCTGCGCCGCGGGCGAGACGGTTCGTTCCTCACGCCCCGCCACAAGCTCAGACAGGCTGCCGCGTTTGTTTTTTATCTCAAGCCCCTCGCCCTTTACCGCTTCCGTGCGAAGCACTGGAAAGATATCCAGGCGATCGGGGTGGGCAACAGCGCGCAAGCCGATATTAACCGCCGCGTTAATGTCGGCATTTGTTTCCAGGCCTTCTTTACCGGCGGCGTGTGGGACAACCGGGAAAAACGCCGGCCCGCCGTCCATCGGCAAGACCAGTGTAAATTTTGAGTCGTCGCACTCTTTCAACGAATCCGCTGCGGACTGAATGAGTTTCGCGCGTTCGTCCTTTTCTTCCGCCCATTTCTTCCAGGGGTATTCGGCTTCAAAGCCCTTCGCGACCTGAGCGCATCGAACGCCGGGGACGCCGGTGCGTGAGCAAAAGCGCGATGAAAAACGGGCGTCCACAGTGATGATTTGCACTCCAAAGACCTGGGCCATGTCCTGCAACTTGGCGATTATTGCACGGTGGCTCCACTCCATCAACTGGGTGTTTTCATGGCGTGAGCGGTCCTGGCTGGTCCGGTAGCGGCTTAAATCTTCAAGGACGATCGCGGCAACGCGTGGTTTCTTTTGCTCGTAACGGCCGTGCAGGTCACGCTCCGATTTCAGTTCCGGCTTCAATTTACCGTCGATCCGCACTGCAGCCGGATTCATCAGCTCCAGGCCCAAAGCCTCCGCTAGAATCAGATGGGCGGTCTGGTAAACCCGCTGTTCGCGCAGCTCGTTGATTTTGTCAAGGAATGCCTGCGCCGGCTCGTGAACCGTGTCACCAAATCGGACCGGGGAAGGCTCCAATCCATGGTTTTCCTCCGTGTGAAATCTGCGTTCAAGCTTTGCGAGGCTCTGGCAGCATTGCCGAAAATCCTGCATTAAGCGGATGCGCTTCATGTTCAGGCCCCGCATGCCATGAATGGGTCGCCGTGGCTCAACACTATTTTCATCGCGTTCAAGGAGCGATTCCTCGGCTTTCCCCTCCGCGCCAATCGAGCACGATTTCCATTTCCACCTCTTGTCGCGCAGAGGCCAGACGAAACGAGCGACACCAGCAATAATGCTGTTTTCGCCGGCGAACGCTAGCGTTGCTGCCCGTAATTCACCCTCGGCAGCCCTATCCAGGGCCTCCCAATGCCAATTTGCTGGGCCGCCCGATTGCAGTTCACCCCTTAATCTGCTCTTGGCTTCCCTTTGCGCCTCCGCTTTTTGCCTCGATTCCTGCTTATCACCCCCGCTTGCGCCACCCTTGACCTTGGCGAAGAGGGGGTGCATTGAACCATCGTGCTGGTAGGCCAACCCCGACCACACCTCGTCTGGGGCGAGGCTCAACCGCAGGCTTTTCATGAAATCATCCTCCGGCTCCTCCCGCGCGCCCTCTCGAGGCGTAAACGCCAACGCCGCAATGGCATTGAACCGTTGCTCACCGCGAAATGCCTCAAGCTCGGCGCCACTTAAATCCTTGTATTCGTGGCCGATTTTCTTTTTCTTCCCGCTGATTTGCCACCGGAGCTTGAATAAAAACCTGACCCGAGCAAGTCGCCGCCGCAGCCGGTAGGTGAGATGTTCAGCTAGATTCGGGAAAAATTTTACCTCAATCGGATCACTTGGGATTGGGAATCGCGGGGAAGCCGGTAACACTCGCTCGGCCAGTGCCGCAAATTCTGCACGTTCGATATCTGACGCAATTCTTCCGCGGCTGCCGCATTTTTCGGGCGCTGGCCCGCTGGCGAACCCATTCTGCTTATCCTTCCGCCAGATTTTTGCATCCTCTCCCTGCAGGCGAAATGTGCCAAAGTCGTAGGCATCGTAAACAATTTCTTGCCCATGCCCAGACGAGGAAACCTCGCGCTGGGTTGGACGCCCGTCATCGCGCCCGATTTTCACACGCCCACGACACCACGCGCCCGCATAGCGAACGCCTAAATCCACGGACAACAGCTCAAACGGCTCAAACCGGGACGCACACCAGATTTTCTTGGCGCTGAACTTGGCATCGGCTTCCTCGACCCCGTCGCCGTTCGCCGAGGCCGCCGCCCGTTCACCAGATTCCGGTTGTTTTTCGGTTTTTCCGTCGATCGGCCAGCGGAAGTTCAGGCCCACCCATTTGCCGCTCTTTTTTACAGTCCGGACTGATTTTTCGCCCGGGATTTTCACGGCACCGCCCGCCAGCCGTTTTCGCGCCTCCCGTCCAAGGCCGAACGACAGCATCATATGCCAGCAACCCCGCGCATCGGCGGGCAGCAGCACTGCCGATACGTCCAACGGACCATTTTCGTCCTTTTTTCCTTTTTGATGAAGTGGGGGCGCGTCCCCAACGACCAGCGGCGGCGCGTATTTCGCCTCGATTGAGCTGCCATCCGCGTTCGCGATGCGGTCTCGCTTGAGGCGGCGAAAGCTCAGTGTAAGCGGGTAGAGCTCGCTGCCGTCGGCGTCTGTGAAAGATTCGGCAGGCTTCGCCTCCTTCGATTTATTTTGTTTCGGCGGTTTGGCGTTTGCTCGAACCAGCTTGACCGGTCCCTCTTCGCCCTCGCGGTCGAATAAATCAACCTCCGGGAGGGGCCCTACCCGGACATCAAAATCCAGCGGGCGGAAGCTGGTTTTGCCGTGCCTGTTTTCCGTGCCCGGCCAGGTGAAGGAGATCGGCTTTTGGGCCTTGCTTTGCTCGTCCCAGACTTTTTCCAGTTCGTCCTTGGCTTCGCTGTATAGCACCCACCACCGGACAAAATTTCCCGGATGGTGATCCTGCTTGTTCTCCCACGTCTGCGCCCACAGCGGATGGTACTGTTCCTCGCAGAGCGCTTTGAACAGTGCACCGCTTCCAAAACCGCCTCCGCTAGCATTCCTCGCATCCCCAACGGCCTTAATCAGCTCGTCTTCAGCAATCGGCCCGCCCTTTTGGGCGATCTTCAAAAACTCCTGCCGGAGATCCGCCCAGCCGCCGATGGTTGCCCGGCGCATTCCATAGCCAATTGCGCCGCCCAGCTCCGCTAACAATTTTTCAATCAATCCTGGGCGGGGGTCGCCCTGAATCGCCCTTTCCAACTCAGTAAGCTTTCCCCTGCGCTCTCTTGCGATCGACCCGCGGGCATCGGAGCGAATTTTGTACTTGAAGACCTCTTCGGCTGCCCGCTTGAATGCCGATTTGTCAAATTCGAACCACGCCGCCCTTTCCACACGCTCGATGCCCAGACAATTTGTAAAATATGGGAAGAGCGGCTCCTTGCCCGTCTCCTGATAAGGCATTTTATTTACCGCCCTATTGTCGTCGTCTAGAAGTTCGGCCTCGGGCCTCTCCTTGGCCACATATTCCAACAAGTCTCCGGCGGCAGCTCCGGCGTATTTCGCGTCCTCACGCAGCCAAAGGAAGCGAAATAATGGCTGCTCCATGCTGTTGTCGCGGGCACCATAGCGTAAACGCTGGAACCGTTTATCATCACTGGACGCCGCCCGAATGTCGTTGGTAGCCGAGTTAATGGCGTCGGGGCCTAATGAACAGTACTTTTTAGTCTTTTCCGGAGAAAACGCCCTCAAAAACAAATCCTTCAGCCCCTCGCGGTCGCGCCCGAGCTTTTCATCAAGGGCCGTGCTGCAAAGCGCTTCCATCTCGTCAGTGGATTTGGGGCTCTTGGCGCTTGCATTCCTCGCGCGGCGCTTTTCCGATTCTCGCTGCCCCCAGCTTGCATCCATCACTGCCTTTGCCTGTGATGCCTCATCCGCGATGGGTTTAACCATTTTCCATATTGCTTCGGCGTTTGGGGCCTTTGCTTTCTTGAGTTCGCGGTGCAGTTTGTCAAAGACGCCCTGGCCCGGAATGGTTGTGTCACCGTCTTCGTTGCAAAGGATTGCAATCCAATTTCCAGCGAAGGTTTTCAGATTTTCGAGGGCGGACGATTGGTCTTCGCCCTCCCCAGTCTTCACCGCCTGCTGAAAAAGAATCCGGTATGTTAAACGTAGCGAGGCTGAAGTTGGCTTATTTGGATCTGGCAGTTTCCAGCCGTAGATCATGGCAAGGAACTCATTGAGTTCCCGGGCCTTGTGGAAAGGCGCGCTCGGATACCGCCGCGCCAGGCGTGTCAGAACCGCCGCGGTTTCGGAATTGTCGCTCAGGCAACCCCAAATCCGGTTGATTGGCTCGCCATTTTTGTCGCGCTCATCTCTCACCAGTCCTGCCAGGCAAAGGATGTAATAGCAAACGGCGTCTTGAAACAGCTCGTGCGTCACCCTCAATGCGCGGCAGGTGTTTTCAGAGTGAGGCTTGAGAGCTTTCCTCGCCTTCCCGGCACCGCGCGTTTTGTGGTTGCTGGCGGTCTCCTCAATCAGCACCTCGTAGCTACGGTAAATGTCGCTCACCGTGCACCTCCCGCGCACGCGGCCGGCGCGGACGTGTAATAGCTCACCGCGTCGTGGAAAAGCTCATGATGCTGCCACAGCACGTCTTCCCAGTCAGGCAGCGGCACCCAATTCCCGTTGCCGTCCCGAATTTCGACGTTGTTGACGCGGCCCTGATAGATCCTGTTCATGCGAATTCCCCGATTCGAGAGCGCCGGCGGAGCGCTCGGCGGGAGGCTCCCGTCTGAGTCTCTGTTTTCCACCCCACCGGCGGGCGGTGCGCCCGGGGGGGGCCGGCCACCAATCAGACTGATTATGCCCACGGCGCCGTAATACCGCAAGGCTCGTGCTGTCGTTGTGGTTGGTACCAAAAATGGAACGGCACCCAGGCAACTCCTTTTCTCGCATCAGTTCCTTCGTGAATATTTGCTGCCGCCCGGTACCGCTTCACACTCGGGGTTTGCCAGCCGGGCGGCGTAGCGGTTCGCGAAGTGATGGTTGCTTAACACACATTTTGGCGGTGCTATCCCCGCTCGTCTTCAACCCCTTTACAGAAATGACAATCGGCAGCAAGGTGCTTTCATTGACAAAGATCAGATACTTGCTCTGGAAGCGATAAATTCATTGCAATACCAATTCCCAAACGGGTGGTTGGCCCAGGCAAGGTATCAACTGGTTTTACTTTCAGCCGATCCTGTTCCTTTTTTGTGCAGTGCATGACGAACATTCACGTCCCCTTACTGATCGACTCGTCTGAGCTTGTCCAACTGCCCCAAAAACAGATCCTTGCTCCATAAATCAAGCGAAGGCTGTTCCGCCACGCGCACGAAACGCCGGACATCTTCTGCGGCTTGTTTCCAGTTCATTGAAACGATTTTCCGTTCCAGCTCACTGAGCAGCCACGCCTTGTCCACTGTGATGGATTGGCCTTGCCACGGGCCAAGTTGGTTGATTGCCGAAGTCAGAAAAGCGTAATTGATGCCGGTGCGATTGCCGGTGTACCAGATAAAATCGTACCAGTCCCGTCCCTTGATATACTCACGACAAAGCAGGGCGTGAAGTTTTCCGGCGAATAAACTGGGCCTGTCCTGCACGGCCACCGATGAAACAAACGGAAAATCCAGATATTTCAACTCATGACCACTGCCCGCTGGCGGGTTGGTGTCCACTTCCAGTTTGATTCTGATTTTCGCCATCGGGCCAGCTTGATTGGCGTGACGCAGGTCAATTACTTTACCGAGGGAATCGTCTTTCAGGAATACTTTTTTAACCGTCACATCGGCCTTGTCGCGGTCGGTGATTTCAATGTTGTATCCGTAGGCTGCCAGCTCATCGGTCAGATGTTTGATGTGGTCTTTCAATTGGAAATCAGGATTGGTCTCTCTCAGGATAAAATTCATATCCTCTGAAAAACGATTCAGGCCATAGAAGATGCGCAGGCAGGTTCCGCCTTGGAATAACGCCTGTTTGAAAAAGTCGCCTCGGCCAAGAGCGGCCAGCACCACTTCCTGCGTAATCTCGCGAATAGCCTGTTGCTCCTCGATATCCGTTTTGCAGTTATAATTCAACAATCGCTGCTGGATCATTTGTACGCTCATGATTTCACCTCACCAAGCCAGCCAGTCAAAAAACGCTTCACCCGGCCATTGCTGTAATTGTCCAATAACGCCTCGAGTTCTTCCGCCGTAACGCAGGTGAGTTCATCCTCATTGATTCGCAGGCTGCCGATAGGCTCGTCAATCCCCGACCAGTTCAATTGGTGAACATAGAGATAGTCAGCCAGTGCTTTAACGGGCGAGGCCATGAAAAAGACATTGCCGTTTTCATCATTGCAGCGCTGAACGCCAAGGAAGAACGTATGCTGTGGAACACGTTTGTAATTGAACACACCCAGAGGCGTCTCGAATTCCTTACTGTTGCCGAAGCTCGCGCAGGTGCAGGCGTAGACAGCCTCTGGAATCCAGCCGTGGTGACTGAGGGCAGTCTCCATACTGATGTAACTGGGGCCGTAAATCCGCTGGGCCAAACTGTAAACACTAACCGGCTTTTTCTGGAATTCCGGAGCCAGGCAGTACAGACCCCGCCGGATATTCAGAATCTCCCCGGCAGACATAGCCCGTTTGATCAGTCCGTGACGGCTGAAATCCGTTCCGCCAACCAAAGCGGTCACGTCCGATTGCGTGAATACCGCTGTTGGGGCCTTAAAAAATTGTTCTGTCAGTCTGTTCATGCCTTTATCCTTCGCGGAAATAGTCGCCAGATGACTATTTCTATTAAATATGCTGTATTTTCGGCATGAAGTCAATATATCTTTAGGAAATGGTCGCAATATGACTACTTCTGTGAAATATCACTATAGAGTTCGTACCACATCTGTTGCTGGACAGTCCAGTCGGGCTGGAGAGCGATTGTTTGCAGCTCGCGGAGGATGACCGTGTCCCGGCCTGATGTGGTCTCGGGCAGGTTCAGCAGTTTTTCCTGAATGTCCGGGGCGAGTAGCAGCAGATTCATGATCTGGGGCAACTCGGCATCTCCTTGCGTTGTCGCCTGCTTATCAGGTGATAAATCACCTGACCAAAATTGCACGGCAGCGTCCGCTTGTCAACGGTTTTCTTCGCCGGAGCGGCCGGGCAATCTTCTCTCGCTGCCGCCCGGTACCGCTTCACACTCGGGGTTTGCCAGCCGGGCGGTGTAGCGGTTCGCAAAATGATGGTTGCTCAACACACATTTTGGCGGTGCCGGATTTTTTACTTGACATGCAACCATTTGGTTGCGTATTATGGTGCGTGTCATGGATGAAGTGTTTAAGGCCCTGGCGGATGGAAGTCGGCGGAAGTTGCTCGATGCGTTACGCAGAAAAAACGGGCAGACGTTAACGCAGTTGTGCGGGCAGTTGGATATGACCCGGCAGGCCGTCGCAAAGCATCTGGCCATACTTGAAGCGGCCAACCTGGTTGTTCCCCTGCGGCAGGGACGTGAAAAATTGCATTACCTCAATCCGGCGCCGTTGCACGAGGTTTACGAGCGGTGGATTGGGAAGTATCAGCGCCACAGGCTCACGGCACTGAGCGAGTTAAAGAGAAACCTCGAAGAAGAAACGAAAGGATAGCTGCCATGGAAAAAGTTGAATTCATTTATGCCGCGTATATCCGCACCACGCCGGAGAAACTCTGGCAGGCGTTAACCAGCGGCGACTTCAGTGAGAAATACTGGTTCGGATTTCGCATTGAACTGGAACTCAAGGCCGGCGGAAAAGTTCGAATCCTGCCGCCCAAAGGCATGGAAACCATTGGCGATCATGCCGGCACGGTTCTGGCATGCGAGCCGTGCCGCAAGCTGGTGTATACTTGGAATGTAAAGGACACGCCGGCACTCGCCGCGAAGCGTGACGGCCTGTCGCGCGTAACGTATGAACTGACACCCTCCGGACCGGTGGTGAAACTGCGGATCATCCATGAAAACCTGCTGCCGGAAGATGTGGAAAAGGACCCGAACACACTGCGGGGCGTAAACAACGGATGGCCCGCGGTGATCAGCAGCCTCAAGAGCCTGCTGGAAACCGGTGACGCCCTCACCTGGCCCATAAAGCTGGCATGCGGAGAAAAGCCGGCGGAGCAATAAGCAACCGCAGAAGCTGTATTGCCCCCGGCCGCAAAGTTGCGAGTTCGGACCGCGATAATATGCCGCGGAGCGATCCGGGCAGGCAGTGCGCAGCGGCATTGATTGAAGCTTCCGCACCACTGATTACACGGATTTAACGGATAACGGGCGGGCATTGAGCGCTCGGAAACTCTTCCCGTATCCGCGCTATCCGCTTAGAGCGTTTACCCCGTGCGCGCCGGGGCGGTCCACGTCATCGCACGAAACACACACAATGAGGCTGGCTAAGCAGTGAGGAGTGAGGAGTTGGGAGTTAGGAGGGTTGTTAAGCGCTGTGCTTTGAACAGGTTCTGGATTCTAATCCGCAGATTTCACGGAGACAGTATTACAGTATATGCACTATGGGGCAGTATTGTCAGTACCTGTCGCGCCGCACAGGGAAGCCATGAACATCTGTCGCTCATTATTGGTCAGTGATCATTGCGCATTGATTATTGTCTCCCCCCCTCCTATCCGCGTAGCCCGCTTAGAGAGTTTACCCCGTGCGCGCCGGGGCGGTCCACCTCATCCTGCCAGGAACCTAACCCAACTCGCCATCGTAAATCCCCTCCGCACCGAGATTCGTTGTGGCACCCTCTGCTTCCTCCTTGTGAACAGAAAACGTTTTCCACCACAAAATTCCGAAGACACGAAGTGGGTTAGGAGTTAGGAGTCAGGAGTTAGGAGTTAGGAGTTATCATCAGTGGTTCCAGGCTCGCCGGGAATCAATGATCAAATTGACTGGAAGCGCTGAGATTCTAATGTCTTCCAGGTTCCAGGTTCTGGCTTCCAGGTTCCATCCCGATGTGCCGGGACATGTGCCATTCAGTAATCGCTGTTCCGTAACACCCTCCCCCCACCTCTGCTTCCTCTGTGTGAATTAAACCGTTTTTCACCGCCAAGTCCCGAAGACACGAAGTGGGTTAGGAGTTAGGAGTCAGGAGTTAGGAGCTAGGAGCTATCCTCAGTGGTTCCAGGCTCGCCGGGACTCGTTGACGCCCCCCCGTATCCGCGTCATCCGCTTAGAGAGTTTACCCCTGCGCGCCGGGGCGGTCTTTTCGCAAGACGTTCAAATAGCTTCAGGCACCGGCTCGAAGCCCGGTTCTTGCAATGCGGTGTCCACCGCCACGGGGCTGGCTCACCGCACCACCGATCCCGCGGATTTAACGGACAAGAATCGCGTTTTGACCTTTGCCTGGTTCAAAAGGGGATGAAAACAGTTGCGGCACCACCCTTTTGCCCGGTGGGCGCAAGGCGTCACAGTTTCTTCCGCAATTTTTCGATTGTTTCGAGTGCTTCGACTGTTGCGGCGGTTTCGCCTGTATGGTATACTTCATTAACGGTTGGCGAGAGCAGAATGGAGTATCCCCATGGCCACGTTTATTTCGGAAAATTTCGAGACCGCCACCCCCAGTAAGGCCGAGGTGCGTCTGGCTCTGGAGTCAAGTCGCCTGCTTGCGGCCAGCAAGCTCGGCAGGGGTTCCAGCGTCCGGCTCCGCCTTGAGGGTGGCGGCAGCATGAAGCCGGTAGTTGTGCCGGCATCCGCCGTGCGGTTGTTTGTGCACATTCTTGAGGAGATGTCCCAGGGCAACGCCGTCAAACTGATTCCCACGCGCGCGGAACTCACAACACAACAGGCGGCCGACCTGCTGGGCGTATCCCGCCCTTACGTCGTCAAACTGCTGGATACGAAAAAGATTCCGTCCCGCAACGTCGGCAAATACCGCCGCGTTCGCTTGGATGACCTCATGGCGTACAAGCGGAAGGATGACGCGGTCCGAGCCAGGGTACTCGACGACCTGACCGCTGAAGCCCAGAAACTGGGCATGGGCTATTAATGGAGCATCCCGTCACCGCCATATATGACGCGAATATTTTGTACCCGGCTCCGCTCCGCGACATGTTCATCCGGCTGGCCCAGCGGGGGCTGGTGCGCGCACGCTGGACCGCCGCGATTCATGACGAGTGGATGCGAAGTGTGCTTAAGGACAACCCAGCGCTATCGCGTAGTCGCCTGGCCCGCACCCGGTCGCTGATGGATGCGGCCGTTCGTGATTGTCTGGTTACCGGATTTGAGCATGCCATTGAATCGCTATCGTTACCCGATCCTGATGACCGCCACGTCCTTGCGGCCGCTATCCAAGCCAAAGCCGGGGTCATCATCACCTTCAATCTGAAGGACTTCCCGCGGCGCATGCTGGCTGGGTACCACATCGAGGTAAAACATCCGGACGACTTCCTGCTCTCGCTGCTGGACACTGATCCACACCCCGTATGCGCAGTGCTAAAGCTGCAGCGGAATTCGCTGCGCAATCCACCAAAGACGGTGGAGGAACTGCTTTCCACCCTTGAGAGCCAAGGGTTAGTTCAGGCCGTCACCCGGCTCCGGCAGTTCAGGAAGCTACTCTGAAGCAAGCCTGATCACCCTGCTTTCGGGGTGTTCCAAACCTTGCCCCGTGCCGAGTTGCGACGTCGAAGCGGGCGGAAAACCCTCGCCGCGACGGATACTGCCGCAGCCACAAATGAAATTGCCCCTTGGTCCCCTGCGCACCGGGATTCAATGTTGGTTGGCCACTGGTCACTGCTCATTGTTCGTTGTTTATTGTTTCCCGGCGTCATTGGCCATTGTTCCCCCCCGTATCCGCGTCATCCGCTTAGAGAGTTTACCCCGTGCGCGCCGGGGCGGTCCATTCCATTACACCAAAACCCAATCCAACCCACCATGGCGGACAGTAGGAATCGCCAGTCAGTCGAATTGGGCCAGGAGTTTGGTCCAATTTTTGGCGTTCGTTGGCTTTGGCATCAATTTCGATTGGCAAAATCGGGGCTTTTGGGGGGCATTTTTGAATTGCACCAGCTAGGGCTCGAACCTAGGACCCGCTGATTAAGAGTCAGCTGCTCTACCAACTGAGCTACTGGTGCTTCTGATGGCATATTCTAGTTGGTTTAACGGCCTTTTCAAGTCACGGACTTGCCGTTTCACATGCTCCGGCATTCGCGGTGCCACAGTTCCAGCATCAAACAGGCGAATAACCGGTGCGTATGGTCGCGCTGTGACGACTGATGTTCCGCCAGCATCTGTTCCAGAAACTGCCGGCTGGGTGCTGATTGAAAAAAGCCTTCCCGGGAAAACAGCATATCCCGCAGCGGACCATGGAGTTGCCTGCGGAACCACAGACCGATGGGCAATCCGAACCCCTGTTTGGATCGCTGTACTATTGCCGGCGGAAGCAAATCGGAAAATATCCGCTTGAGTTCCCGCTTGCCGGTGCGGAAATTCACCAGCGCGGAGGTGGGAAGCGTGGCCGCGTATGCAACAACATGATGATCCAGAAACGGGCTGCGGACTTCCAGGGCATTGGCCATCGAGGCGCTGTCAACCTTCCACAGGACATCCCCCGGCAGATAATGCCTCTGATCAAGTTCCATGGCCGCACGAATGACATCATCCGCACGGTGGTGCCCGGAGGGCCAGTTTAAAAGCGGGTCGGCATCCGCAATATCCGGCAGCAAAACGCGAATATCCGCGGGTGAAAAAAGGCGGGTCAGGGCGGCATAACGCTGCGGCCAATGATGGCTTTGCGCGGCAGTGCAAAATCTGCGCACGCGCTCACTTCGATCAACGAGCAAGCGAGCCTGGGCCAGTACCCGGGATACACGCGGTGCGGCGGTCAGAAGCCCCAGCGCCCGGTACCGATCATACCCGCCAAAGAGTTCATCACCGCCATCGCCGCTGATGGCACACGGTGCCACCATACGGGCGCAATTTGCCAGGTAGTACGTGGGCACAATGGACGAATCCGCAAACGGTTCGCCGAGCGTATAGCGCATCAGCCATTGCAGAGTTTCCATAACATCATCACCGGCGCGAACTTGAAAAACATGGTGCCGCGAACCGATATGTTCGGCGGCGATTCCGGCAAAGGCGGTTTCATCAAATGCGGCTTCGGCAAATCCGATACTGATGGTGTCAACCGGGCCGGTGCCGGCTTTTTCGGCCTGGCGCTGCATGAGACCCGCGATGATGGTGGAATCAATGCCACCGGAGAGAAAACAGGCCATGGGAACATCGGCGTGCATTTGCGAAGCCACCGCTGCGCTTAGCACCGTTGATAAATCCTCGGGCGCGCTGCCGGAAGATGCCGCCGCCGGCGGGCACTGCCAGTACGGTTCGCCCTGAAGCTGATTTTCCCCGGCCCGCAACCAATGCCCGGCCGGCAATTGAAAGGTATTGTCATAAATGGTATACGGCGGCGGCAGGTAACCGTGCGTCAGATAACCGGCGAGCGATGGCGTGGAAACGGTGCGGTGCGCCCCCAGCGCCATTAAGGCGGGAAGCGTGCTGGCAAAATAAACCCGACCGCCGGCATGCTGATAAAAAAGCGGCTTTTGTCCCATGCGGTCGCGCGCCAGAAAAAGCGTCCGCCGGCGGCTGTCCCATACGGCGAACGCGAACATGCCGGTCAATTTTTCCGGCAAGGCGGTATTCCACTGTTCCCATCCATGCACCAGCACTTCCGTATCGCTGTGGTCGCTGACAAACGTATGTCCGCATTGTTCCAATTGCCTGCGCAGTTCGCGGTGGTTGTAGATCTCGCCATTAAAAACCACCTGCACACGATGGTCCTCGTTGGCCATCGGCTGGGTGCCACCGGGTTTATCAACAATGCTCAGACGGCGATGCAGCAAAACACATCCCGCGTGGCGCGGATCGTGCCAGCGCCCGGTGCCGTCCGGCCCCCGGTGAGCCAGCCGCTCGTCGGCCGCATTGAGCTGCGCATCGGAAATAGCGCCGGTAACCGCCGAGTTGTCCCATTGGATAATGCCGGCAAAACCACACATGGCGCAAACTCACCGTGAAAGAAATTCAAGAGCACCCTTGCGGCAATGAAGTGTAATGGGCTGCTCCGCGGTCAGACATTCCACCAGTTTTTTTCCAAGGCATTCCCAGCGCCATCCCTCGCTGAGCTTATGGCCGGCGATCGGTTTGCCCGCCCGCAGTTGTTGCGCCAGTTCCAGCACATCGGTCTGAGAAACCACCAGCGCGGTGCTGACATGGCTGGAAAGGCAAATGGTCTGGGCCAAAGCCCAGGCCGTTTCACCAAATACCCGCGCGTCGGGAGATTCGTCCATTTCTTCCGCCGCCGGCGGATAGGTGGAGGCGGGCTGATTTTTCAACCGGGCCACCAGGGAAACAATGAACTCCGCGTAGGATGCCAGTTCCCGCTGCGGAAACTCTTTAATGTTCTGCAGTTGCGCGGCACGGGAGGGCAACTGCTTGGCGATGTCGCGCAAAACGTTATCCGGCAGCATGGTGCGGGCGGGCAGATCATGTTCATAGGCCAATTGTTCCCGCCAGGCGCACAGTTCGCGCAGAACCGCGAGTTGCAGAGGCGTCAAGCTGCGCGGCGCTTTGATTTTAAGATAAGAAAGTTGCGGATCCGGCGGGCGCGCCGCAACATCGCAACGTTCCTCACACGCCGCTGTCGCCCAGGGCCGCCGATTCAAAACATCCAGGCGTTCGGAAATCGCGGTGTAAATGGCGGAAAGATATTTCACATCATCAATGGCGTATTCATGTTGAGCGTGGGTTAAAGGGCGGCGATCCCAGGCGCTGTAGGTGTGCGCTTTGGCCAGACTGACCGCACAAAAATATTCAACGAGCTTCGCATAGGAAAGCGGATAACCCAATCCGATCAACCCCGCGAGTATCTGCGTATCGATCACATTGGCGGGCCGCGAACCGGAGCGCTGCGCCAAAATGGCCAAGTCCTGTTCTCCGGCGTGACAAATTTTGACAATCGCCGGATCGGAAATCAGATCCAGCAAGGGGGAAAGGTCCGTAATGGCCAGAGGATCCACAAGTTCCACGTCCGCATCGATGGAAATCTGAATCAGGCAAAGAATCGGGGCGTATGAGGTTTCACCGATAAATTCCGTATCAATGCCAAAGGCACCGGCGGTTCTGAGTCGATCACATAACGCGGCAAGCTCGGCATCGCTTGAGAGCAACACCGCGGGACTTGATTGCTTTTTCACTGATTTCACATTGTGCATAAGCGGTATTCTGCATGGAGAAGCGGTTTCGGGCAACTGTGCGTGAAAATATTGCATAAGCATCGTGTGTGGCACATGATGCGGCGGACAATCCACCCCGCCCATGCGCGGGGGGCCGGAGGTGGGGGAAAACCGCATCATCCCCGGAGGCCCGGTGGCTGGCGGGATGCAAGCGCGTGGCGGACAAAATCGCCGAAATATCGCGTCTATCGTGGCGACTTGAAATGCCCTGCGGATAAAAACCGTGCCACAATCTGTCAAATTCTTCGCAATCTGCGAAGAATTCCCGGCTCGGCCTTGTGAACAAAAAACGCTTTTCACCACAACGACACAAAGACACGAAGACGGGGGGTGGTTTAGGAGTTAGGAGTCAGGAGTTAGGAGTTATCCTCAGTGGTTCCAGGCTCGCCGGGAATCAATGATCAAATTGTCTGGAAGCGCTGAGATTCTAATGTCTTCCAGGTTCCAGGTTCTGGCTTCCAGGTTCCATCCCGATGTGCCGGGACATGTGCCATTCAGTACTCGCTGTTCCGTAACACCCTCCCCCCACCTCTGCTTCCTCCTTGTGAATTAAAACACTTTCTCACCACAACGACACAAAGACACGAAGGGGGTTAGGAGTCAGGAGTCAGGAGTCAGGAGTTAGGAGTTATCCTCAGTGGTTCCAGGCTCGCCGGGAATCAATGATCAAATTGGCTGGAAGCGCTGAGATTCTAATGTCTTCCAGGTTCCAGGTTCTGGCTTCCAGGTTCCAAGCCGATGTGCCGGGACATGTGCCATTCAGTACTCGCTGTTCCGTAACACCCTCCCCCCACCTCTGCCTCCTCCTTGTGAACAAAAAACGTTTTTCACCACAACGACACAAAGACACGAAGACGGGGGGTGGTTTAGGAGTTAGGAGTCAGGAGTTAGGAGTTATCCTCAGTGGTTCCAGGCTCGCCGGGACTCGTTGAGGCCCCCCCGTATCCGCGTTATCCGCTTAGAGAGTTTACCCCGTGCGCGCCGGGGCGGTCCACGCCATACTGCCAGGCACCTAATCCGATTCGCCATCGCAGATACCCGCCGCACCCAAAAATCACTTTGCCCGTTGCTTCCCAGGTGTTCCGAGGAGCACTGATCATTGCCCGCTTTGTCATGGTGTTCGCAAGCGATCGCATGGCTGTTGCGGAAGCGGTCACAGGCCCGTTTGTGCAAGTTAGACCGGGGCAACTCGCGTGCAATGCCGGGTGATACTATAATTTCGCCTGAGGTGACGATATCAAGATGCGGAACGGACATGGCCAAAGTGTTTACACATAGATTCTGTGTTATCGGAACTCTGCTTGCCGCCGCCCTGCCGGCGCTTTGGACCCAAGCCGCTCCCGCGGTATCAGCAACGCGCAATAACCCGGCAACCCAAGCCGCAACGGTGCAG
>JAJZJL010000087.1 GCA_021810145.1 Planctomycetota bacterium
AGAGTGGGGTGTTTGGGAACGCGCATAACGGCCTCCTTAATGCTAAGCGTATATACTTATCATAAAACCGGAAAAAAGCAAGCGGTGCGAGAAAAAAACATAAACAAATACCACCCCGACCCCGGTCACCCTGTCGTTTCGGCAGGCGGGCCGGGCTATTGGATCGGCCCTAAGGTGCGAAGAAAAAGTGATTCGTCACGGCTGAGAAAATGCGGACCTGCTTTATCCGGTCGCTTGGTTATCCAATCCGAGCAGGGGATTCGTGTTTTCTCGGTTGGGGCCGGCTACCCCCGGTTGATGCGCCGGTTTCAGCCCCGAATAATACCCCTACCCAAAAATCTCCCCACGCCTTGCCAAGTCGCGGAGATCGTCGATAATTCAACGCTTATTCACCACAGGCGCTGCGGGTGCGGCTTGGCGCCGGGCCGCGGTTATTTGGAGATATTTCCATGGAATTTCTGAAACTGCTCAGTGAAACGCCGGGCGTGCCGGGCCGCGAAGAACTTGTCCGCGAGGTAATTAAAAAGGAAATCGACGGGCTTTTCGATGAAGTCCGGGTCGATAAGCTCGGCAGCCTGATTTGCCTGAAAAAAGCGTCGAAATCATCCGCCGCCCGCCCGGCGCAGAAAGTGATGATTGCCGCACACATGGATCAAATCGGATTTTATGTCCGCCATGTTGACGACAAGGGCTTTATCCGTGTGCATAACGTCGGCGGATTTGACACCCGGAATTTATCCGCCAACCGCGTGCTCGTGCAGGGACGGAAGGATCTTCCCGGTGTTATGAACCCGGCCGGAAAGCCAATTCATATCGCTTCGGAAGAGGATCGTAAGAAGCAATTTCTCATCAGTGATTTTATGGTCGATGTGGGCCTTCCAGGAAAAAAGGTCAAGGAACTCGTACAGGTGGGCGATCCGGTTACGCTGGTGCGCGAATTTTGTCAGATTGGAGATTTCGTCTGCGGTCAGGCCATGGACAACCGCGCCGCGGTCTGGACCGCCGTGCGCGCCATGCAACGCCTGAAAAAATCCAACTACGACATTTACGTGGTCTTCACCGTGCAGGAAGAAGTCGGTTTGCGCGGGGCCGGCCCGGCAACTTTCGGTCTCGAACCGGATATCGCCATTGCCTTGGATACCACCCTGGCCTGTGATACGCCGGGCATTCCCGAAGATCAGGCCGTCACATTTGCCGGCAAGGGAGTGGGCATCAAGGTAATGGACGGAGCCTCCATCAGTGATCGGTCCCTGGTGGACAGTTTCGTTCATACCGCCAAGAAGGAAAAAATCGCCTTCCAATTGGAATTATTGCCGCTCGGTGGAACCGATGCCGGTGCCATGCAGCGCAGCCGTACCGGCTACCGCACCATCACCTTAAGTATTCCCACCCGGTATATTCATACCGTTACGGAAATGGTGCATCGTGACGACCTGCATGCCGCGCGTGATCTGCTGGCGGCATGGCTGGCGCAATAAGCTGCCGGTACGATATTCGATCCAATTTATCCATTTTCCAGCCAGCCCGTGGGCATTAAAAATGCAGCAGGCTTTTGGCTTTGTTCAGGCCGGGAATGCCCCCGGCTTCAAACTTGGCCGCGAGAGTTTCAATATCGGTAAAAGATGTGATGGATCCATTCTGCAGTCCGGTCTGTACCTGCTTGAGAAAATCTGTGGCCTGGCCAAAGCCCGATGTTATGCTCTTGAGCTTGGTTTCAGCGGTGCTGGCATCCGGATAATAGGTAGAAAGGGTTTTCTGCAGGTCAATTTTCCAGTTGCTGCCAATTTTGGAGAAGTAGACCGAGGCCAGGTTCTTCCCCTGATTTAGCACCGCCGTTTCACCTTTCACAACCAGGGGGTTATTTTTCAAAGCTGAAAGGCTTGGAAATATTCCTCCTGTCGGAGCGATTTTTTTTACCAGAGAACCTATTGCCGTGGCCTGCGGCCCCAGCTTGGCCTGCGCTGCCTGAACCACCTGATTCTTAATGGCCGCCAATTTGGCTTCAGCGGCAACAGCGTCCGCCTGCACGGGTGTGGAAGTGGTAAACGCATTTTCAATTTGCTTTACATTGCCGGATTGCATCGCCAAAACAAGGGTGGACACCGCGCTTGAAGCAGTGGCCATTGCTCCGCCGGCAGTTGCTGTGCCGGTGGTTGAACTTGCGGGTGCCGCCGCGGTGCCGGGCGATGTGCCGGCAGGTGCCTGCATATTGGTGCCCGCAGGCGAAGCCGGCGCGTTGGCCGCCAGCGTTGAAGTGCCGGAGTTGGATTGCGTATTGCCGGGTTTGGAGCAGCCCGCCAGTAAAAGAATACTTGCCGCTACGCCGGTGGTGAGAATCATCTTTTTCATGTTTATTTCCTTTCCATTCTGCTGTTGATCAGGTAGATCAATCATACACCGGCCAGGGGTGGTTGACCAATCAACGGCGGCGGTGTGCGTACCAACGCGCTTTTCAAAGCCCCTGAAAAGGCGCAACAGCATGACCGGGAAATCACATGCGCCATTTTCACAGTTGCTGTGTCCGGTTAGAATCGGTGTATGAATAAAATGCAGGATCATACGCCCACGGCAATTCCCGAACAGACCATTCCAATTCTGGATTTTGGATCGCAATATGTGCAGTTAATTGCGCGTAGAGTGCGGGAGGCCGGCGTTCATGCGGTGCTGGTGGCACCGGATATTTCCATCGCCAGATTGCGTGAAATGAATCCCATCGGACTGATTCTCTCCGGCGGGCCGGCGAGTGTTTATGAAGTGGGTGCCCCGCGATGTGACGCGAAAATTTTCGACCTGCAAATTCCCGTGCTCGGTATCTGCTACGGTATGCAGATTGCCGCCCAATTGCTCGGCGGACAAGTCAAGCCCGGTGCCGCCGCGGAATATGGCGCCACGCGGCTGCATGTGCTGGATGATGCCGCCGCGGAAGGCCACAGCGGCGAATTGTTTTCCGGAGTGCCCGCGCATACCGGCGTGTGGATGAGCCATGGTGATCAGGTAAAAGAATTAGGCCCGGATTTCATCTCCCTGGCTTCCACCCCCACATGCCCATTGGCCGCGATTCGGCATAAAACACGGCCGTTCTACGGGGTGCAGTTTCACCCCGAGGTGACACATACACCGCATGGCGGAAAAATTCTGGAGAATTTCCTGTATCGCGTTTGCCGTGCCGCCGGAACCTGGCGCATGGGGAATTTTCTGGATATTGCCGTCGAGCAAGTACGCCGGCAGGTCGGTTCGGGCCGGGTGATCTGCGGCCTCTCCGGCGGAGTGGATTCGGCGGTGGCGGCGGCACTTTTGCACCGGGCCATCGGCGATCAGCTAACCTGTATTTTTGTTGATAACGGTCTGCTGCGAAAAAATGAACGCGAAGGCGTGGAAGGCACTTTTCGCGATCATTTTCATATAGATCTGCGCGTGGTTGACGCCGCGGATGAATTTCTCAATGCCCTTGCCGGCGTAACCGAGCCGCAGACCAAACGCAAAATCATCGGTAAGGCGTTTATTGACGTGTTCAAACGCGCCAGCGCCTCCATTGCCGATGCCCGCTTTCTGGCGCAGGGCACGCTGTATCCGGATGTTATTGAAAGCGGGCAGGGCTACGCCCGAACCGCCGCCAATATCAAACTGCACCACAATGTCGGCGGCCTGCCGGCGGAACTGGGATTTGAACTTGTTGAACCGCTGCGTGAGCTGTTTAAGGATGAAGTGCGGCGGCTCGGCGAGGTATTGGGATTGCCGGAAAATATGGTCTGGCGGCATCCCTTTCCCGGACCGGGTCTGGCGGTGCGCTGTATCGGGGATATAACGCGCGAGAAACTGGCGATTTTGCGGGATGCCGATGAGATTTTGCTGGAAGAAATTGTCGCCGCCGGATTGTACCGCTCCACGGCTCAAACATTTGCGGTGCTGCTGCCGATTCATTCGGTTGCGGTCATGGGTGATGGCCGCGGATATAAGCCGGTCATTGCCCTGCGCTCCGTGGACTCCACCGATTTTATGACGGCGGATTGGAGTCGCATTCCTTATGATGTACTGGCGCGGATCAGCAATCGAATTGTCAATGAAGTTCGCTCTGTAAGCCGGGTGGTGTATGATATTACCAGCAAGCCTCCGGGCACGATAGAGTGGGAATAAGGTTGCTGGAGTATTCATGACTGCCAATACGCCACCATTGCATCCACATGATGTCGGGCTGCCGGCTTCGGTCGTTCGTAAGCGGAAGCACTTTCGCCGCATTGCGTATGTCATGCTCGCGCTGGCCGTGCTTACCGCCGCGCCGGGCTGGTATTTGTATGGCGTTTCAATATGGGGAACGTTTCATATCGGCCGCTTTACCACCATTCAGGCCATTGTGGCATATTCGCTGTTGATTATTTCCAGTATCACACTGGTACTGGGGTTGTGGTATCTGCTTTTAGCCCAGGTGCGCCGCCTGGCGCATATTGTGGAAGATACGCAGGAAACGTCCAAGGCCCATAACTGTCCCAACTGTGGCTGGCCGCATGATTATCCTGATCGCTTCTGCCGCCACTGCGGCAAGCCGCTGGCCGCCCGCCCCAACAATCGCCCGTCGGAATCACCTTGAGAACGACCCGCCGTGGAATTCTGCCCCGGGCAACGGTGCATCCAATCGAATGTAACCCGTGGAGTGGTACGTTTTGCCGGTGCAAAATACCGGATGGATTATGGGAATTTCAACCAAAACCACTCCGGGGCATCTGACGCTATACAATTTGCCCCTTCTACCATTATAATCCCTTCGGTAATTGAAGATTCGATCTTTGCGAGGACGTCAAAATGCGGAAACAACACTTAGCGGTTTGGACCACCTTGGCCGTTCTAATGCTCGGTTTAGCGGGTTGCAGCAGTATGATCAGCAGCAAAACCGTCTTATCCAATCCGCAGAATTATTCCTCCTGGCGGGTAATGAAGAACGAACCGCAGATTTCCACGTTCGCTTCGCTGATTAAATCCTCGGGCTTGGAATATGCCATGAAGACCGCCGGTAATTACACCGTTTTCGCCCCAACCAATGCCGCCTTCAAGCAACTGCCCAAGGGGACCCTGACGGAATTGACTCAATCCACCAATCGCAATGAATTGCGCTCGCTGCTGTGGCATCATATCGCGCTTTATCAGATCACGGCCGCCAGTGCCCCAATCCAAAATATGGGCGATGGACAGGCTGTTACCATCAGCTCCAACGGTCAGAAAATACTCATGGTAGATAGCGCCCATATCGTCGGCGGCCCCATTTACACCCACGATGCAACAATTTATATGATTAACAAGGTGCTCAGCCCATCAGCCGGTAAATAATGCTGCCGCGGAATTGACCTCCCGCCAACTACACCGGGCACTGCAGCCTGATGCGAAAGTAACACCCTTGGCGGCGGAACTCTGTAATGGTGTCCGTTGCTGAAACAACCGCGAAGCCGGGCTCGCAGCCAGCCGCGCTGAGCTGTGTCATAAAAACATGGCACACTTTTCATGCACGGCGATTCGCTTGGCCCTGTGCGCAGTGTTGCTTTCCTGAAATTCTCCGTTTCATTCGCAGCATGAACCGGCAAGCCGGCACTACGGATGTCCCGATTGACACTGCCAAACGCCCCCGCCGGAAAAATCGCGATATCGCGTCATCGCCATAACTTTGCCCGCCGCCCCTTTTACGCGATAATACGCGTAATGCGTACGCCACGGGCCCGCCCGCCGGCAAAAAAACTGTGGAGATGCAATCATGCGGAAGTTGCGCATCATAGCGTCATATTTGGCCATGGCTGTTGCCGCCATATCGCTCACCCGTGCTGATGGCGCAACGGTGGCTGCACCGATTCCCATCGGTTACGCCACCACACGCATCACCAGGCCGCTGACGAAGAATGGTCTGGTGGATTATGTGGCCGCGTTTAACCAGCGATTTGGCAAAGGTATTACGCCGCAAAATAATGCCGCTGTGCCGTTGCTGATTCTGTTCCGGCCGCAGTCATTTCGTGGTGGTTCCTACACAATGGCGGCGGGGAAAATGGTTTATGTGGAAAATAAAAACTGGGGACATAAGTTTCGCAAGGCGCTTGGGATTTCGGATCGCGATCTGCAAGGGCCGCAATATATACCGCTGCAGGAATTTCTCACGAAAGCCGATTACGCGGCGATCGGAACCGCAAGGCACTTGCGCCTCTCACCCGACTATATGCAAAGCCTTGCCCGTCGGCCATGGGCAGCCAAGGCGAATGCTTTCACCGCAGCTTGGCTGCGCGCCAATGGTGGTGCCTTGGACATTGCGGCGGCGGCATTCACGCGTTCACGGTTCTTCCTGCCGATTATCCGGGAGAGGTCTGGGCAGGGAATGTTCGGCGCGAGCGGGTGCGTCGCGGGAATAATTAACGACATCGACGCGCTTGCGATCAATCTCGCAAAGAGGGCCATGCTGGAGTTGCACCATGACCAGATCAGGCGGTGTGAATCCGATCTGATTGCCGCACATCGTGGCCTGATATTAGCCACTTATGAACATTTCCTGCCGATACTGCAACGTGGCCTGAGCCACGAATCGCGGCTGTCCACGGTCACGGCCGCTGACGAGGCGCTGGCCGAGTCGGGCAAGCTTTCATCCGTGCAGGCGTTGGCGTATCTACGTATGCTCAATTCCCTTCCGCATCCAGCCTCCCTTTCCGGGGATGAGCGGACGACACAGCGGTGGTTCAACCTGGATGCAATAGAACGTGCGGCAGAGAATAAGACCCAAACGGATCTGGCCCAGTTTGATACTCTGTTCTCACATGACCGCAAGCCCTGGCAACGCTCCACATTCGCCGTGGCGGCAACGAGGCTCAACAGTCTTATAGACAACACCGTCCGGCTACTGAACACCCCGGGCTTTCTGAATAAGCAACGGTCGTTGATGAAAATGACAGCGGGGCTGCGCAACGGGCACAAGATGCCCAGGCGTCTTGTAATTGAGATGCACATCGGGCTAAGTAGCCTGATCGCAGGTGCGGCCCGCCGCGCCTGCGGCACCAGAATCGATAAACTCTGCTTCGCACTTGTTGCCTACCACGGTAATCGAGGCAAATTCCCGGCCCGCCTTGCGGAACTGGTTCCAAAATATTTACCCAAAATTCCCCATGATCCATTTACCGGCAAATCCTTCGGTTACGCTCTCAATCCGGCCGGTTGCACTATTTCAAGTCCCGGTGAATTTCCCCCGCAATTCCTCACTGGATCCCAACTCCCGTATGGACGGCCCCTTATCGTTAATCTGTCCCTGCCGCCGTGGCGGGCTAAAAAATGAACAACGTGCCGGCAAAACGGCATGAAAAGGAGCAGCAGGAGTTCCGATTCTCAATTTGTTGCTGCACCCGGCAAGCCGGCGCCACGGATGTCTCGATTTCCGCGCAGTACAACGCGCTGATTCCGAAGTTGCGAAAGCAGCATGTTTCACTGCAAATGTAGAATAAAACAGCCGCCAATCCGCCGGAAAATCAGCTATCGTGACAACGCTTGGCGTTACAACGGGCCATTGAAACGGTGGGTCCGGATCGTCCGGCTTTACGCATCCAATGCCCTTAAGCTCACGGGAGATTCCAGCCGCACTGTCCATGCCGCCAGAAGCACGGCAATGGCCAGTAAGATCGCTCCGGTGGTCTGGTGCGCGGTGGTAATGACCGCCTGCGCCATATCCGGATGCTGCAACGGGCCGCCCCCGCCCAATGCAATCACCGCGCAGACGCCCAGGAGCACCTGCAGGGCTACCACGCACAACAGTGCCAGGCCAATGCGTTTGAGAATCAGTTGGTCCGGATTTAATCCCCATGCCCGGCCACCGGAAAACAGCGCCAGCAGCAGCACAATGACTGCCACGCTGATATGCAAAAGCAATACGCCGCCGATGTGCCGCAGGATTGCCCCCAGCGTTAGCTGCACCAGAAGTACCCCAACGAGTGCCCAGGCGATGCCCCGGCCAATATGAGCGCTGAGGCGGGGCTTTGGTTGGATGTTGCTGGTCCAGCTTGGCGAGCACACCGCCGCCAGAAACACCAGCACCGCAAAAAACACCTGGCCAAAGGCCCCATGCACAATCGCCAGCGTTGTGCTGGGGTCCATGTGCAACCGTGTTTCGGCGAACGTAAAGTGCCCGGTTACGCGCAACCCTCCCATCAGCCCTTGAACAATGACCATAATCAGAGCGGTAAATGCGGTCCATTTTACCCATCGCCGACGCTCATGACGAAACAGGTAAACGGCCTGAATCAGGGTCGCCATTCCAACCAGCGTGCCCAGCAGGCGGTGCGTGTGTTCAAAAAAAACCCCGCCGGTCATATGGGATATTGGAAAAAAGAACATGCCGAATTTGAACGAATCAGGCCAATCCGGGACGGAAAGCCCCGCATTAAGGCCCGTTACCATCCCACCGGCCATAATTAATATCAGCGTGGCAAGAGCTGTTGAAAGCGTAAATGAGCCTTCCGGATGCAGATATTGCCGTCGATCCGGATTGAACTTTGCCCCAAAAAAACCGCCCAGCCATGCCAGCAGACCGGTGGATATCACACTGATGGGGGCCCAGACAAATTCATAGGCCACAATGCGCTGATCGGTGGTAAGGTCCCGGCCCAGGGAACCCAGCACCAGCAGGTTCAATGCCCCGGTGATCAGTCCAGACCACAGCCCGCCAATCGGCCCGCGCCGTGTGCGCCAGGCGGCCGTAAACCCGCCGCCGATCAGGATCACCACCATCGCAACAAGTATCAGCGGGGCCGGAACACGGTCGCCGGGCATGCGAAAAATGTATCCGGCAGACCACATTAGAACGGTGGTCGCCAGGCCAACCGCAAGTACATCTCCGGCATCTTTCCGGCTATATGGTCGCGGGTCAAGAACTGGCCGCACGGGCAAATGATCTGAATTTTTACTCAACGTTGAAGTCACAGGCATTTTTGTTATCCAAACAATATCACCATCCGGTACAGACATGATGCTAGTGGCAAAGGCAGGGGCGTTTCAAGTCAAAATCCATCAACTTTTCAATAACTTGACGAAATTCAGCCAATTTTGGGTCCCAATTTCGCATTTTTCGGACATTCCGGGCAATAAATCCTTGCATTCAGCGCCAAGCAATCGTATTCTCATCGCCCTGTTTATCCCCTGCGCGGGAATGTTGGCTTTGTGGCCACGGCTGAGCGCTTGACGTTAACAGCCGGCGTGGATTCTTTTCCGGCCGCGCGGATGTGGATGATAATGAACCATTAACGGAGTTACCCCATGGACGTGGCCATGGATAAAACGATTCTCGAAAAGGCCGGAGCGCTTATTGAAGCACTGGGATATATCCAGCGCTTTAATGAAAAAATTGTGGTTGTTAAACTCGGCGGTTCATTTATGGACTCCCGGGAAGAATTCCGCAAAGTGCTTACGGACATCGTCTTTATGCACGCGGTGGGTATGAGGCCTGTGGTGGTGCATGGCGGGGGCAAAGCCATCACGCAGGCCATGAATGAAGCCGGATTGCAGGCCCAGTTTGTCATGGGCCGCCGCTACACCGACGACCGCACGCTGGCGATTGCCGAACATGTGCTGGTTAATGACATCAATACGTTTATTGTTCAAACCATCTGCGAACTTGGCGGCAAGGCCATGCAACTGAATTCTCTGGGCAGTGCGGTATTGTTTGCGGAAAAACTCTACTTATCCGATGAATTCAATCCGCGCATTGACATTGGCCGTGTCGGGCAGGTTACACGCGTCAACGCCGAGCTTCTCCAGGCGCTTACCGCCGCGGATTATATCCCCGTCATCGCCCCGATTGCATTGGATAATGCCGGCGGAAAGCTCAATGTCAATGCCGACACCGCCGCCGGCTTTGTCGCGGCCGCCTGCCGAGCGGAAAAAATGGTGCTGGTATCCGATACGCACGGCATACGCCGCCGCAAGGATGATCCCAACTCCCTTCTGCGCAGTGTTTCCCGCACGGATATTGAAAAACTCGTGGCCGCGGGTGATATTGGCGAAGGCATGCTTCCCAAAGTGGAGGCCTGCTTTATCGCCCTGGATGGCGGTGTGCAGAAAACGCATATTATCGATGGCCGATTTCCGCACGCCCTGCTGCTGGAAATTTATTCCGATCAGGGCGTGGGAACCGAAATTGTTCGCTCCTGATCGTACGTTGAATACCAATATCCCGGGATTGAAAAATCTGAACTGAGGCGACATCATGATCCAGACCAACGGCTTATCGCCGAGCGGCAAATTTGATTTCGTTGATATTCTCGGCATGCAACGCCCTGCGCTTGAACATGTGCTGGCAGTGGCGGCACGGCTCAAAGCCCAGTACCGCTCCACAGGCCGCAATGATCCGATGGCCGCCGGCAAAACACTCGCGATGATTTTTGAAAAGCCGTCGTTGCGCACGCGTGTGAGCTTTGAAGTGGCAATGATCCATCTCGGCGGATCCGCCATATACATAACCCCCGGTGAAATCGGCCTCGGTACGCGCGAAAGTGTGCCCGATGCCGCACGTGTGCTTTCAGGCTTTTGTGATTCCATTATGGCCCGCACCTTCGCCCATGACACCGTTGTCCAACTCGCCCGCCACAGCAATCGCCCCGTTACCAACGCCTTAACCGATCGCAGCCACCCGTGCCAGGTCATGGCCGACCTGCTGACGATCCGCGAGCATTTCGGATCACTTTCCGGCCTGACTCTGGCGTATGTAGGTGATGGCAACAATGTCGCACGGTCCCTGATGGAAGCCTGTGCGGTTTTCGGTCTTAAATTTCGTATCGCGGCGCCGGTCGGCTATGAGCTTGATCATTCCGATGTGCAGATGGCTTCCCGTGTTCCCGGCTTTGATTTTCAGGCCACCACCGATCCGCGGGAAGCGGTTAAGGCGGCGGATATTATTTACACCGATACATGGGTGAGCATGGGCCAGGAAAATGAAAAAGCTCAGCGGATGAAAATTTTCACGCCCTATCAGATAAACGCTCAACTCATCGCCGCCGCCCCGGCCCATGCCGTGGTGATGCACTGCCTGCCCGCGTATCGCGGTGTGGAAATAACCGATGAAGCCATGGATTTTGACCGCAGCATCGTATTTCAACAGGCCGAAAATCGCCTGCACTTCCAGAAGGGTCTGTTGGCGGTACAACTCGGCGGGCAGTAAAGCGCCGCCGGCGATGATGCCGGACGAATAACAACTGCCGCTCTACATGTTACGTAACCGACCGGCAAAGACGCCAAAACCCTGCGAACAACGGGTTTCCAGCCTGGAAATATCCAACTCCCGCGCAATCCGGGCATACAATTCGGCACCGCCTGATGCCAACCCCAGCGTCGCCAAAAGTCTCGTGAAATGATCTTTCGGATCCGCAAGTGTTTCCGGTTCACTCCGCGTCTGAACCGTTTTTGCCAGAACAATGCTGAGGGCTTTTTCATCCGCCAGCATCCAAGCATCAAAGCTTTCGATGGCAACGCCCAGCGCGCGCCGAAGGGCACACACATCAGTGTTGTTCTGGGCGTTCGTGATTTCAGTTGTGCGTTGAGCAACTTTATCGCGATCAACCAAAAGAATAATGGCCTCAAACCCACGCCTTTCGGCCTCACGCATCCACCGAATCGCCTTTTTTTCGTACCCGCGCCCCGTGCCGTGGTGAACGTGAATGTCTGAATTGGCCAGTCGATCAAAATCCAAGTCGGCCAAATCAGGCCGCAGCCGCTGTATCAGTGCATGGACCGCGCCATCGCGCTCATGCTTGCCCTCAACCACCACCAGTACACGCATTATTGTTTCCCATCCGCACGTGCTTTGGCCAGCGCCTCATCACCCTCGGCGGTCCAGATTTCACCGAGGTTGAACACCCCCAGTTGTTTTTTAATATCAGGTATCAGCCCCAGCGGATGCACCGATACGCTGAGTCCGGGTTCCTTGCGGCACAACGTCACTTCTTCGGGCTTGAACAGGTCAAGCAGATAGGGTGAATGCGTGGTCATGATAATTTGCGTGCGCTTCTGGCTTGCAATCAACTGCCGCAAAATGTTCAGCACTTCCCCAAGACGCCTGGGGTGAATCCCGTTTTCCGGTTCCTCAACCAGAATCACCCGCGGTGGATCGGGCAGATGCAGCAGCGTCAGATACGCCAGAACGAGCATCGATCCATCGGAAGCCTGCGCCGCCGGAATACTGCGTCCATTGATAAGCTCGAAATAAATGCCCTTCCCGGTAACCGATGCGGCACGCGGCAGGTCCTCCGCCACATTCAACTGCGGCCACTGATATGCGTTCACGGAGCGCAATTGAACAGATTTCATTTCCGGGAAAATCTCGCAGAATTTGGTTTCCAGCTTGCGGAAGCGCTCGCGATCCAGTCCGAGAAGATCATCCAGGCACTGGGCCAACCCGAAGCCGGAACTGTCCATGGACAGGCGATGTGCGGCATCCAGCACCACCGGCAATTTAAGCAGGCGCGGATTCCAGCGGAACAATACCACACCGCTCAGGGCGTCGTACAGTTGTTTTGCCAGCGTGCGGTCCATTCCTCCGCGGCCCTCAACGCGAGAAATCAGAAGGTTTGTGATAACGCCCGCCGGCGGAAACGATATTGGCTGTTGGCCATTCGGGATCCATACTTCCTCGGCAAGGCGTGGCCCGGCCGCCCCTGCTGCCACGGTACAGCGAATGCGATATTCGCCGGTGATGGCATCGTCCACGATTTGAGCACCCAACGAAACAGTATCATCGCCAAGTGTGTCCCAGAGCAAATCCGGCAGGTTGGAAGTTCCGGGGAAAATTTTATCCAGGGGGTACTCCGCACTCCTGCACAACGCCGCAATTGCTTCAAGAATGCTCGTTTTGCCGCTGTCATTGGGGCCGATTAATACGTGTATCGGGGTCAGCGGCAAGGTTATATCACGCAGCGCTTTGTAATTTTGCACATGGAATTGAGTAATCACGATTCAGCCACCTTTTCAAGCGGGACAGGCAAAACGTGCTCGCACGCCGCAAGATTGCGTATGTCTCCAATGTTACCGCACCGGTTATCCCTTGCAAGCATCTCGCACAGCGTGCGCGATACATTGCATCCCGGCTTCACTGCCGCATTAAAGCGGTTTGCGGTTGCCATAGGTCTGTCCGGCGCTGTTGGCCGTTGGAGCCGCCCAGCGCGCGGCGTTGGCAATAATTTGCAGCACTTCCTTTTGATGATACGCCGGGAACGTTTCATGACCGGGGCGGAAATAAAAAATCCTGCCTGCTCCCCGCCGGTACGTTACTCCGCTGCGAAATACTTCCCCGCCGGAAAACGAACTGATCAGCACGGTTTCATCCGGTTCCGGAATATCAAAATGCTCGCCGTACATTTCTTCACGCGGAATAATAATGTGATCCGAAAGTCCCCGCACAATCGGATGGCCCGGTGCCGTAAACCAGATAATTTCCCGATCCTCGGCTTCGCGCCATTTCAAATCGCAACTCGTGCCCATGAGCGCTTTGAAAATTTTGGAAAAATGTGCTGAATGCAGCACCACCAGACCCATGCCGGCCCATACCCGTTGCTTGACACGGTCGACAATATCATCGCGCACCTCATGATGGGCCATGTGGCCCCACCACGTCAGCACATCCGTGTTGTCCAGCACTTCCGCCGTCAGGCCGTGTTCCGGTTCATCCAGGGTGGCCGTGCGCACCGTCATGCCGCCGGCGGCACGCAAGCCCGCCGCAATGGTATTGTGCATGCCGTCAGGATAAACCGCTTTTACTTTGGCATTGGTTTTTTCATGGCGAAATTCATGCCATACCGTCACGCGAATATTGTTTTCCATGTTGCACGATCCCCTGTTTTCCGATCCATTTGCAAGCCGGTGCAAAGCAATGGCCGCGTTTAAATTCCGGCACTGCGAGACGAATGTTTCAATCCGTCAAGCCGCGGCAACATGACAACCACCGTCTGCGGCATGTGCATGTTCTTATTTGCTGCCAAAGCCCGTTTTGGACCTTGCGGGCATTATACGCTTCAGCGCGCCAACCGCTACGCTGCCGGTTGTGCCGTAAGGAAGATTGCAAAATACATCACACCCGGCTCGCGGCATGACAGCGTGGCAATTTCTCCGGGCAGCGTTGATGCTGCTGACCTTACCGGTAATGTGGTCTCCCGGAAATGTTTGTTGCAACGATTCCCGCGCAGGAAAAAAACCGCAACACAATTCATCTGCAATGCGGCCACCCAACCGCGCTACGGCCACCCACCGAGCGCGACCGCAAGGGAGCGGTCACACCACAGCTAAATGACCGTTCAACGAAACGATACCGCTTTTGGGAATCATTGTTGTGTGCAACCCTGTGCGCATATCGGTGGAAGAACTGCCCAAATGATGAGGTCTTTCCCATGCGTCCCGATGGCCAACGGGAGAAAAAGTCGCGGTCATTTGGTCCGCCTCATAAAATGTCGCATATTCGCAGGACGGCACGATGCAGCCAAAAGTTGCTTTTTGTTGCGCAAATTGATACCATTATTCCTATATAGGAATGTAGTGCTATGATTGATGTTGCAAACCCGAAACTTGTGGAACGTGTGGCCGATCGATTCCGGGCCTTGGCCGATGAAAATCGCATTCGTCTGTTGGCCCGGCTGGCCCGCTCGCCGGCCAATGTCCGTACGTTAACCGCCGAATTGGGCATCAGTCAGGCTGCCGCCTCCAAACATTTATCCGTTCTTCGCCGCGCGGGTCTGGTCACTTTTGAAAGCAAAGGTCCGCAGAGCATTTATCAGATCAGCGATCCGAGCGTGCACGAATTGTGCAGCATTGTGTGCCGGGGCGTGCTGGATTTTGTCCGCGAGCAAGCACAAGCTGTCGCTCCAACCTGAAGCGCCGGCTCAAGGGTATTGGTGAACTGCCCACGGTGGTGATAAAATTCCCTCTATAGCGCAACGCTGCGCCGGATTTTGGTTTGAGGAGTCAACGATGGCAACCGCACGCGGTAAAACAGAAAAGAAATCCCCGGCAAAGAAATCCGGCACCGGCATATCCGCTCCCAAAACCGCCGCGCCAGGTGAACCAACAAAAAGAGAACCTGCAGGAACACCAGCCGCCGCGGAAGCCCCACGCAACGTGCAGCTCGGTTTAAGCTTCGAACAGCCCATGCTGCAACTGGAGCGGCAAATCCAGGAACTGGTGGTTATTCAGGAACAGAAGGGTGTCGATTACAGCGCTGAAATTATGCGCCTGCGCGATAACCTCACCGCCCTGTTGAAAAAAACCTACGACAATCTTACCGCATGGGAAACCGTGCAGGTGGCGCGGCACCCGGCGCGGCCGCAAACCCGCGATTACATTGATCTGATCGTCAAGGAGTTTGAAGAACTCCACGGCGATCGCCGTTATGCCGATGACAAGGCCATTGTCACCGGCACGGGTCGAATCGGCAGTCATAAAGTGCTGCTGGTCGGCCATCAGAAAGGCCGCAACACCAGGGAAAAAATTGCGTGCAATTTTGGCTGCGCGCATCCGGAAGGGTATCGCAAAGCATTGTTGAAAATGCAGCTTGCGGCCAAATTCAAACTGCCGATTGTGTCTTTTATCGATACCCCCGGAGCCTATCCCGGTTTGGGTTCCGAAGAGCGCGGCGTGGCCGAGGCCATTGCGCTGAATCTGCGGGAAATGGCCGTTCTTCCCACTCCGATTATCTGTATTGTCATCGGTGAGGGCGGCTCGGGCGGGGCATTGGGCATCGGCGTGGGAGATCGTCTGGCCATGCTGCAGTATGCCTGGTACAGCGTTATTTCACCGGAAGGCTGCAGCGGCATTTTATGGAAAGGCTCCGCCAACGCCGCCGACGCCGCGGAAGCCTTGAAACTTACCAGCAAAGATCTCAAACAAACCGGCATTATTGATGATGTCATCCGTGAACCGCTCGGCGGAGCGCACCGCAACCCGCGCGCTACCGCCGAAGCCATGGAACGCTATATTGACCGCGTGCTGCGTGAACTGAAAACCGTGGCCCCGGAAGATCTGGTGGACCAGCGGTACCGGCGTCTGCGTAAATACGGTTCCGAAGCCATGACAGGAACCTGAGTAACCGTTCAAGCATATATGCGCGTTGATATATAACTGTATTACTAGCTAGATATGTTAATGCGGGTATTTAGTGCACGCCCGCCGGGGGCGCGACGCTCTCGCGTTTCAATGCGCTCCGCGGGTTGTTTTGCGGTGGTTCTCAATGCCGGTTCCAATTCCGGGTAGTGCGGCGTATGCCTGTAAATGGCGGGTTTTAAACGTGTTAAGATTTCCCATTGACAGCCCCGCCTGTCGTGCTTATCTTTGTTGTCTGTGGTTAGGTGCGTACGGTGAAAACAGTATTCACCTGTATGACAGCCTGTGTGGATCCAATGAGCCGCCGGCAGTTGTTCAGCGGTATTGGGGTGTTACATGGGCGGGTATGGAAGAACATGTAAATCGGTCAGGCACGGATGTCTGTCCGGGTGGAAGTAAATGAAGTCGGCATCTCATACATCAACGAACCGGGTAATTCCGGTTCGAATGTGTGGTGATTTCCCCGGCAGGATGCGAACGTAAATTTTGTAAAATTCACTCAGGGTTTTCCGGCTCGACTATTGCGCATGGTCGCGGGGAGAGAGGCGTTTTGCGCCTTGGCTGAACTGGAAAGATAGGAGCCGGGTTATGCCAACACTGGATAATGCCTCAACTGCGCGAAGTGTCTGGATTGAAGTTTTAGCGTACATTAAAAACCTGCATTCCGCTTTGGTGCGGCAATGGTTTTCTGAACTTACACCCGTGGATTTCAACTCCGGCGTGCTTACCGTACGCTGCGCATCGTCCGTGCAGCAGCAATACCTTACCATGCGCTGCCGGGATATTTTCAATGAAGCTGTTCAGGCCGCCACCGGCAAGCTTGTGACGGTTAACTTCATCTGCGGAACCGTCGGCGGTAAAACAACAAAACTGGCCAATATTTATAACGATGTCATTTTATCCCCCGATTATGTATTCGATAATTTTGTCGTCGGTCCCACCAATCAACTCGCTCATGCCACATGTATGGCTGTGGCCGGCCAGCCGGGGAAAAGTTACAACCCGCTGTTTATTCACGGCGCGCCGGGGCTTGGAAAAACCCACCTTCTTCAGGCTACCTGCCAGGAACTGCTTAAACGCCAGGCCGATATGCGAATTGTCTATCTGTCGTGCGATAATTTCGTCAATCACTTCATGGAATGCGTGCAATCCGGTGATATGATGCAATTCCGGAATATTTATCGCAGCAGCGTTGATGTGCTGATTGTGGATGATATTCACTTCCTGAAAGGGCATGAACGCACCCAGGAAGAATTTTTTCACACCTTTAATGCCCTGTTTCAACAGGGGCGGCAGATCATCCTCAGCAGTGACAGCCACCCGTCGGAAATTCCCGAACTCGAACAACGCCTGGTGTCGCGCTTCAGCAATGGCATGATCGCCCCGGTTGGAAAACCCTGCTACGAAACACGTTACGCCATTGTCCGGAAAAAAGCCCAGCTTCGCGGCATTGAACTTCCGGATGAAGTGGTCAAAATGATTGCCCGCAGGTTTGAAAACAATATCCGGGAACTCGAAGGCGCTTTGACCAAAGTACAGGCCTACGCCATGCTCAATGGCGGAAAATACGATGAATCCATCGCGGCAATGGCCCTGGGAGATATGACCCCTCCGTCCGAGCGTCTGGTTTCCATTCAAATTATCATGGAACAGGTTATCGCCTTTTATAATGTCCGCCTTTCGGACCTGCAAAGCAAAAAGCGGCATAAATTTGTCGTGCTCCCCCGGCAGGTCTGCATGTACATGGCTCGCCGCAAAACCCGGCATTCGCTTGAAGAAATTGGCGGTTACTTCGGCGGGCGCGATCATACCACGGTCATGCACGCCCTGCGCGCTATTGAAGAAGCCAGAAAATCAGATGAAACCTTCGCCAAGCATCTCGATCAGATCGAACTCAATATCGATACCGAAGCCTCCCGCGCCGCCGATGTCCGTGCCAGCCGGGCGTAGTGCCTGCCATATCTGTGCGCCACGAACCCCGCGAGCCGCAACGCGATCGTACCGTTGGGGGGCTGAAGTCTCGAACCAGACCGATGCAAGCTCAAATTTCATGGCCGCTGCCAGCTCGCACGTGCACCGCTGCGATTACCGCCCCGCCCGCGTTCCGCACTCCGCTTTCAGAACCGAAAGCTGCCGGGCGCATCGGGGAAGCCATGATCGTACGTAGTGCTGCGCAGGTTCGGCACATATTCGGCTTAGCGTTGCCGACTCCGTCGAGGCAATAACGCCAATGCACTCATGCCGGCCAGCGCGATCATCCATGCCGCCGGTTCCGGTACGGCCACAGTTGACTGGAGATATCCCACGGGCAAAATACTGCCGGGTGTAACAAGCCCATAATCCGACGTCATGGTCAACGGCGTTGCCCCGTCTGCGGTGGCGTAAAGTGTGCCGGAGTCAATAAGCGATGTCGGTGCCAGAAATGCGTAAATATCGTTACCGGGAAGCGGAATATCACTGCTGGTGACAATTTTAAAACTGTTGCTGCCAACTGAAATGGATTGTTGCATAAGGCCGAGGGCAAACTTGGCGGAGTTGGAACTCAAGCCGATATTCAATCTATTAATTGCTTTTCCGCTGAGATTAACCACAAAGATCCACTGATATCCGGGAAAGACATCGGAATATCCGGGTAAACCACTGCTGCCAAGAAGGACCGCGGCCAGCGCGTTGGCCGGCGCGTTGAGTGCCAAGTTCGCCAGGGCCGGCGAATTCGCCTGCAGATTGGCCAGAATGCCGTACGGTGCCGCAACTCCGCCGGCGAGATCCGGTATGTTCGGCGTGGACGTTTGCGCAAAATAATTCTGGCCGCTGGACCCGGAACTATAGTTTGGCAACGCTCCCTGAGTATATTGGATAGGCGAGATTTGGCTGTTTGTTGCAACAAAAAATTTGCCATTGGTCGCGGCACTGCCTCCGCCGAGTGTGGTAAATGAACCGCGGGCGGCAAAAACCGACGATCCCTTCAGGATAATCGTGCCACCGGCACCAGCACCGCCATTGCCGCCGGCACCACCATCGCCGCCCCAGCCCCCATAGCCGCCATTGCCGCCGTTACCACCGTAGCCGCCACTTGCAGAACCGCTGGCGCTGTCGGCACTGCCACCCGGTTGCCCAATAAGCCCCTTGGTGCCGCTGGAACCGTAATGACCGATGCTCCCGCCAATGCCGCTGTGGCCGCTGGCACCGTTGGCTGCTATCGAGCCATCAACGGTAAGCCGGCCCAGGGCGAACAATTCAACTGCGCCTCCGCCTCCGCCGCCATTGCCGCCGGCACCACCCGTTCCGCCGTTTTCGCCAGCGCCGCCGATACCACCTGCACCCCCAAAACCGCCTGCTCCTCCACCGCCCGCAATTGCGCTGGCCCCGCCACCTCCGCCGCCTCCACCTCCGCCAACGCCACCTGTGCCACCGCCTCCGCCGCCTTGGCCACCTCCGCCACCTGCACCCCCACTACCACCGGTCAATAAAATGAGCGATGCGGTATTGGTGCCATCCGCACCGGAGTTGCCCGCCGCCCCGGCAATGCCGTTACCTCCGTCGGCACCGTTCGTACCATCGCCGCCAGGTG
>JAJZJL010000196.1 GCA_021810145.1 Planctomycetota bacterium
CGTCAGCAGAACAGGCCACTGTTTGAAACGATCAAGACACTGCTCATGAATGCCTGGGCCGGAAAGAATCCCGGCCTGCTGACCGATGCTCTGGTCGATTCGTCCTGAGCTCGCCCGCCGGAGCCGCAGAGCGGTAAACAGTTACCGATCAACTTCGTGGCTGCGGTGGCTGTGGCGGTGGAAATCCGTAGTGTTTGAGTATTGCTCCCCCTCGCAAGATGCGTCACGTGCCCAAGTGGCTCATGGCTCTCGCAAAAAAGACCTGATTTTATTTCTCGGGCGAACATGATATATCGAGACTTCGTGCGTACAGCCGCAACCGGATGCGAGGCGATCGTGTTTCATGTACAGGAATGTGGCATCGGTTTGCGAGCCTTGCGGTACATGCAGTTGTCGGAAAACGCACCGGCGCACGAAAGAATGGCCTGACGGAAAGGCTTGTGCCGCTCTGGTTTTCTGCGAGTTGTGTGAAAACGATGGACGTCATGATTTCAGTTCCCAGCCGAGTGGCCGCGAAGCTCCGGCGTGGCGCCAAAGCCAGCGGTTGTGCGATGCCCTGATTCCAGATCTGTGCCATACCACACAGGGGCACCAATCGCGGCCTTCAATCGCCCGGGCCTGACGGCACCTCCGCTTTCGGTTCTCGAGTTGTCACCAGCCCAAAGTTATTTGCCACCAATCTGGCCATCACCGCGCAGGGTGGTATAGTCGCGGACCCGATCTCTGCGGCGAGCCATTTCACTGGCGTAACGATGTCCGAGCCAGTCGCGATTTTCCTGCGCCCATTGCGTCAGCCGGGTGGTTCCGGCGGGTGGAGCATCCACGAACAGCCGGCCTTCCATTAAGCCGCGGATTTCGTCGCGCGTGATAATGACATCACGCACACATTTTCCGGCCACTGCGGCAAAAAGGTATCCGACCTGCGGATTCACGGACATGATGGGCCGGGGGCATCCAATGGTTGTCCCGATTGCTTTAACGAGTTCGCGATAAGTAAATATCTCGGGACCAATGGCCTGGACAATACGGTTTTCCCGGTCAGCTGCGCAACGAACCGCCAGTTCCGCGAGATCATCGACATAGATCGGTTGCATTTTGTATTGGCCATCGCCAAACACGCCGAAAACCGGTAACCGCCGCAGCATCCATGCGATGTTGTTGATCAGGATATCCTCCTTACCAAACAGCACCGCGGGCCGCAGAATTGTGAAATCCACGCCCGAGTTTGTCAGAGCCTCTTCAACCTGCGCCTTTCCGCGAAAATATTCCAGCTTGGAATTGATATCCGGATTGGTGATACTTACATGGACAATACGCCGCACGCCGGCGCTTTTTGCCGCAACAAAAAGTTTGCGGCTGTTTTCTATCGCCTCGGCAAAGCAAAATGTCTGGCTGTTAAACCGCACCCAGTACGTATTGTAAAGCACTTCCACGCCCGCCAACGCATCAGCGAGCTTTTTCGGATCCTGCCAATGGAACCCCTGAACTTCCACGGAATGATCAAACGGATTGGCGCGGTGCGGTGATGCGGTTAACGTTCGCACGCAAACGCCCCTTGCCAGCAGACGTTGCGTGATATATCGCCCGGAATATCCGAACGCACCGGTGACCGCGTGAAGCATCTTGGTGCCCATGGTTCAACCTCTCCAAGAAAAGGCAATCACTACTCCAGTGACATCCAAATCCCTAAAGGAAAAATATGGCCACTGCAGCGCTAAATAACAGCACTGGAAAAGCCGTCGCAAGCCACCAGCCGTAGATCGGATTTGGCACGCGAATCCGGTGGCCGCGGAGTATTAAGATGATGAAGGTGGCGAGATACCAAGTCGCCAGGCACGTAAGAATGGACCATACTTCCAGAGGGCTGATGAATTCTGAGTGCACACGCTGACATGCTTGAATAATACCTGCCGCCACGGCAACCACAAACGAGGCGGTATTTATGATCGCAATTGTGTACAAGGCGATGCCCATTACAGTTCTCTTTCGAAAAGAGGCCTACTGGCCGAAACCAGTTGCGGCCCACCCAGCCTGTGTTATTTCAGCCACCGCTGCGCTCGCCCTCGACATCTCCGCCTAATTGGCGATCGGAGGTTGCGGCCAGGGTGGTGCAGCGTTCGCGTGCCCAGAACAGTTTCCATAGCACCTTATCAAGGTGCTGTCGGGAATACCAGTAACGCCAAATTTTTCCCTTGCCCAAAGGTAACACATGACGTGGCCATCTCGGTGCTGGCCCGAATACCGTAAAGCTCCGCCAAGCACCCGCGAACATATTGCGACCAGGGACTGTTGCCAGCACACTTGCAGAAGCACCGGGCGTTCGCTCCCATATACGTATAATTGCACGGATACTTGTTGCACACGGGTGAGTCGGCAGAGGCCGGTGGAAAATACCGCTGTCCCCCAAGCGGCGTAGGGCGCCACCGCCAGCCACCCGGCGGCGGGCTCACACAAGTTAGCTCCGTCGCGTGTCGTTCCCGATGCCTGATTACAGCTCCTGGTTAAATCGGGGTAGCCGACCAGAGCACGCGGAGAAGCTCGGCCCGTTCCTCCGAAGTCGTTACGATATTTCGGATCCTGTCCCAACACGACACTGGGTCCCGGCGCGGTGAAGGTGGCCGCGCCACGCGGGTCGGGAGGACGCGCTGCGGCCTTGCCGTTTCTTTTACCGTCTGAACTGCTCGCCAATGCAACCATGTTCGCATTCCAACAAAATGCCGCTCTAAATTGGTAAGCGCATTCTACCACCATCGGTATTTTCGAAAAACACTCCGGTTCGGCCAAAATAGCGGTGGGACCTGTGACCGGCTTTGCCAATTTGTGTCATGGGGCGTCGCGGCAGGTGCAGAATTCTCAGCCTGTGGTGGACCGCCACTCATTGCGATTCCCGCGACCAAGACCTCGCTAATTGCCCGTTGCTCCCCGGCGCGCCGGGAATCGTTGATGGTTGCCCCCCAGTATCCGTGCCATTGGTTTTATCCGCGATCCGTTTAATAATACTTCCACGCGCGATTCGGCAGCGGTTGAATTTCCAGGTTCTCGCGATGCGCTGTCGGCTACCGGAAAGCCAACTTAAATCACCACCGATTCCACGGATTCAACGGATACGGTGCGGATGGTCACCTGCTTTGTGCCTTCGTAAATCTTTCCCGGTATCCGCGTCATCCGCGCTATCCGCGGGCCTGTTTCGTCATCGAGGTAATACGGACGGTTAAAAAACCGCCCCGGCGCGCACGGGGTAAAGCTCCTGCGCGGATAGCGCGGATGCAGTGCATTGAGCACCGAGCATTTGGCATTGAGCATCTGGATCTTGGAACATGAATCTTGACTTGCCGAACCCGCCTGCCGCTTAAAGCACTCACTATACAACTTTATAACCCGTGTACGCATGCCGCAACTCCTCATATTTCCGATGTCACAAGTGACAACTTATACCAGGACGAAACATTCCCCGTTGCTGGT